>CACBMD010000013.1 GCA_902539895.1 uncultured SAR116 cluster alpha proteobacterium | reverse complement strand
TACACAATTATTTTTGGCCTGTCAGAATTTGGTTTTTGAAATTCTAAAATCATATCATCAGGTAAAAAAACCCCATTATCATTAAGAACTTGTCTAGGATTTGTTTTAAAGTTTTCTTTGAATGATTTATCAATCCATATTCTTGCTAGAACTCTGCCTAAAATATCGGGTAAATATTTTTTAACTTCTTCTCTATTTTTTAATATTAAGTCATTATCAACTAACTGTAGAGCTTGAGTAATCTCATTTGGTTTAAATTTTATAGGAAGTTTTGATTTTTTTTCATTGAATTTAACTAAATCTGTACTTTTAGACGGAATACTCATTTTAACTAAAACCCCAGATTCTTATGTTTTATAACTAATTACAATTACGTAAAAATTAATAATATGTTTATAAAATTTTATTATGCATAAAGTCAATGGCATAAATATTGCTCAATTCAGCATATAGGAGATACAAAATGTTATCAATTTTAAAAAGCGCTCTTAATGCAAACACCAAAGAAATGGGTATAGTTTCAAATAATATTGCAAATGTAAATAGTACTGCATTTAAAAAAAGTAAGACAAACTTTGAGCATATTTACTCAAGAGATAGATCCTCATCACCAAGTAAATTTTCTGGTCAAGGAGTAGGTGTAAATGATCCACTTTTACAAATGAGTCAAGGATCCCTCAAGACAACCAATGGTGCTTTAGATTTAGCTGTTACAGGATTAGGTTTTTTCCAAGTTGTTAGTGAAAATGCTGTTGATACTCCTTTTTTTACACGCGATGGATCATTTAATATCACAGCAACAGGCGAAGTAGTAACTAATGATGGATTAAAAGCTATGGGTTACCTTGGTCAAGATAATGAGATTTTAGTAAATTTAATTATCCCTCCTATAAAAATAAATGACGATCAAACTACATCTCTGCTATCAAATATAAATGTAAATTCTAACGGTAAAATTACTGCTACTTATGGGTTAGATGATGAAGAAGTTATAGGAAATTTCATTCTTGCATCGTTTCCCAATGAAACAGGATTAAAGCAAGTTGGTAATAATCGTTATCAAACTAATTCAAAATCAGGATTACCTAATTTTGGTATTCCAATGAATGGAGCATTTGGTAAAATTGAATCTGGTAATTTAGAAAGATCAAATGTAGATGTGACTTCAGAAATGATTACTATGCTTAAAGCACAACAGGCATTTTCGGGTGTTTCTAGACTCCTTCAAACAGAAGTTGATATCACAAAAAGATTAATTGACGGGTAATAGTATAATTTTCTTAAAGTAAGGGAATATAAAATTTATATTCTAATATTTCTGAAATTAATTCTTTTTCAAGAAATAAAATACCATTTTTGTTAATATTTAGATTATCATAAATAGTTAATTCTAGCCTAGCTGGCCGTTCATTTTTTATTGATAATTGATTCTGCAATGCATAAAAATAATTATCATTTACTTTTATTGAGCCTGACATTATAGCTCTTTCATATTTTATTGTTATTTTATTTTGAAAATTACTTTTTTCATTAGCTATTATTAGATTACATGTGCCCCTTGCAATGTTAACAAGACTGCAGGATAAATAAAAACATTGTATTTGATGCTTGGAATCATAATGCGCATCTACTGTCTTTATTAGCATTTCTAATTTTTGCATTGTAAAACTAATAATCTTTTTTAAGTTTTTCTCTTATTCTTCTGATTGCAGAAGTTTTAATTTGAGATACTCTTCCAGTTGTAACTTGCATTACTTCAGCAATCTCGTATATGTTTAGCTCTTCTACAAAATATAATTGTATAATAAGAGCCTCTTTACCTTCTAATTTTTTTAAAGCACTTTTTAAATTATCTCTCAGTTCTGTATCATTTATTTGTTCTTCGGGATTTAGATCGCTAGTAACAAACCAATTAGAATAATCATCATATGAATCCTCCAAACTTTTTGTAACACTTGCTTCAAAAGCATGAGACCACTCTTGATATTTTTCAGACGATATACCAAGTTCATCGGCTATTTCATTTTGATAGGGATCTCGTCCTAATTTATTTCTTAGATGATTACTAGCTTTTTCGGCATTTTTTTTAATTAAAATTGTTGATCTATCCAAATTAGAACTTTTTCTCAAATAATCTAAAATTTCACCTTTAATTCTAATACTAGCATATGAAGTAAAAGAGGCATTTTTTTGAGGGACATAATTTTGGGCAGCAGAAATTAGACCTAACATCCCAATTTGAATAATATCTTCAATATCGACTATAGAATTCACTCGTCCATGTAAATGCCAAGAAATTTTTTTTACTAAATTGGTATTATCATTAATTAGTTGATTAATAGAAGGTTTGATAATTTTAGAATAATTGTTCATATTGATACTTTCATCATAATATTTTAATTATCAAAAAATTTAATTGTACCAGTTTTATTTGTTTCAACTAGCAACAGTTTGGACAAAAGTTCATTGAAAGCTCTAGTTTCAATATTATTGTTGGTTGAAGAAACTACGGCTTGTCTTGAAATAATTGAGTTTCTAATTTTTTGTGAGTTTGGGATTTGTCCAACATATTTCATGTTAACATCTAAAAATTTTTGAGTAATTGATTGAAATTTGTCAAAGTTTAATTTAGCTTGCATTGGTGATGATGCCATATTTACAATGATACCAAAATTATTTATTTTATAATCTAAAAAAGAAGTTTTTATTAGAGTATATGCGTCAATGAAGCTTGTAGGCTCACCAGTAATGACAACAATAATTTTGTCTGCAGATGCCATGAATGTCATAGATGAAGATTCTGCACCAGCACCAACATCAATTAACATGAATTCTGGTTTTTTCTTAAGATCATCAAAACTTTTGATAATTTTATGACGCTCAAGATCGCTTAAATTTAAAAGGTTATTTATAGCGTTACCACCTGAAACAAACTTCAAGTTTTTATTTATGGATGTGGTTACTTTATCCATTGACAAATTGCCAGTAATAAAGTCCTCTAATGAATATTTTGGATTTATGCCAAGTAAAATATGTGCATTCGCCATTCCTAAATCAGCATCTAAAAGAAGTGTTTCGTTATTTTGCAAAGCTAGGCTTAATGCAAGATTTACGGCAACTGTAGTTTTACCTACCCCTCCTTTTCCTGAAGTTATAGCAATCGTTGTAGTCATAAATAATTCCAATATTAAATTTATACACTAATGTCTTTCATATATTGTGCCAAAACTTCACTTTTGGCAAAAGCAATTGAACCAATAATTGACCTAGAGCCAGATAAAATACCAATCTTACAATTTAATTCTGCAAAAATCGACAATTCTTCAGCACTTATGTGTGATTCATCTAATTTTGTGAGTGCGATAGTTGGAAATGAATTTTTATAAAAATTCATCATTGAATTGATCATATTTTTATTAGTGCTTGCAGGTATAGTTAATAAATTAGAACAATTTTTATTCAAAGACATTTTTTCGAGATAATCTATGTAACCTGACAAATTTCTATTTTCTTGAGATACATCTATAATTAATTTTGTTTTAATTTTATTTTCCTCAATAAATTGAATTAAGTCATTCAATGACGAGACAGAAGCTACATTTAAATTTAATAATTTTCCAAAATTTAAGAGTTCAGAATAATCTGAGGATTTTGGACCAAAATTTATAATTGATAATTTATGTTTATCATTTGTAGAAAGTAAATTATCTAAAATATACGAAGAAAGCTTTGCGCATAATGTTGTTTTTCCAGAGCCTGTTGGACCGTTCAAAAACAAAACATCAGAGTTTATAATCTGATCCTCATAAGGAAAAACTAATTTTTTTGCCAAATGATGATAAAAAAACAATTCTAAATCTTCAATTTCTTTATTGTTAATTATTTTTTCTTGAAACTCAGATATAACTTTTTTTGAAAAACCTTTTTTTAGTAAATCAATTGTTAATGAATTATTTTTATCTTTATTGAAATCGTCAATATCTGAGATTATCATATTTTTTAGTAAGTTTTCAATTTTAGTTGTGAATGTCCTAAAAGTCTCAATATCAACAAAATTTTTATCAAAATTATCACTCTCAACCTTACTAAGATTTTGTATGCTAGCATCATTTTTAATATTTTGATTTTGAATGATTGTATTAAATTTTCTAACCTTATTATCATTTTCTAAATTATGGTTCGAAAATAAGTGACTAAAATTATTTTTTTTCTTATTATTTTTTTTTGCATTGGATGAAGCTATGTCTTCAATATTATTAGAACCCAATATTTCAATTTTTCCATTAACTTTTTGAGTTTTTAGTATTACAGCCTCTTTGCCAAGCACTTTTGAAATTTCATCCATTGCTGATAAACTATCATCTGCTATTACTTTATGCTGTGTCATTTTTTTCTCCGTGATTTTTTAATTTATTTAATTTTTTTCTTCTTCTTCTGAGCCTATATTGGCAACTACTTCTATTTTTTTATTATCTGGCAATTCAGTAAATGAAAGGACGTCTAATGTTGGAATATGTTGTCTAAGCATGTGTGATAAATCTCTTCTAATCACAGGTGCTGTAATCATAACAGCCTTTCTATTTTCACTTTGCATTTTTTCCATAACTGTATTTATTGCAGAGACTATTTTTTGAATAAGATTGGCTTCTAATATAAGACCATTTGCACCTGTTTGCTTTGCAACGTTTACTATTAGCTGTTCTAAATCTGCAGAGAACGTTATTATTGGAAGAGCGCTATTTAAGGGTGCAATCTGTTGTATTAATAATCCTGAAATTGTTGGTCTTATTGCTTCAGCTAATTCTATTGGTGTCATGTTTTTTACATTTTGACTAGCTAGAACCTCTAATATGCGTTTAAGATCACTTATTGGCATCTTTTCAGCAAGTAAGGTTTTTAATATTGTTGTTAAAATATTTAATGGAATTAATTTAGGTATGGTTGAAGATACTAATTGTGGTGAAGATTTGGCTAAATTGTCTAAAAGTAATTGAACGTCATCTTGACCAAGTAATTCGGCAGCTTGCTTAGAAAGAATTTGATTTAAATGAGTTGCAATAACAGCCTCAGGTTCAACTACCATATATCCTAAATTTTCAGCTCTAGCTTGTTGATGAGGCTCAATCCAGGTTGCATCCATGTTAAAACTTGGATCTTTGACGTCTGTTCCTTCAATTTTAGTTTGAGCATTGTCTCCTGGGATAGCTAAAAGTAACTGGGGAAAAATTTTGTCTTCTGCTACAATCTCTTGTCCAATTCTAATTCTATAATGATTTGCTTCTAATGTTAAATCATCTCTAATTCTTACTTGAGGTATAATAAAACCTAATTCCTTTGAAATTTGCTTTCTCACTCCAGTTATTCTAGCTATCAATGGGCCATCATTTTCGTCATCAACAAGTTGAATCAGTCCATAACCTAGTTGCATTGATATTGAAGAATTATCAGCTATTTCTGATAAAGAAATAATATTATCATCTTCTTTATTTTCTGCGTTTATAATATCCTTGTTATTTTCAGAAACTTTCGTATCACCATTATCAAAACTTTCATTGTTTTTTCTTAAAATCCACCAAACTGAAAAAGTTAGAGCAGAACCTAGTAAAAATAGTGTGTTTGGCATACCAGGAATTAAACCTAGAAGAAATAAAACACATGCGCTAGGTAACCAAGCTTGCTTAACTCCTATTTGAGAACCAATCTGTTTAGATAAGTCTTGGCTAGTTGATACTCTAGTAACTATAATAGCAGTTGCTATTGCTAATAGCAAAGAAGGTATTTGAGCAACTAATCCATCTCCTACAGATAAAATTATATAGTTTTCAGCAGCAATTGAAACAGGCAAATCATGTTGAGCAATCCCTATAACAAGACCTCCTATAATATTAATAAGGAGAATTAAAATTCCAGCAATTGCGTCACCTTTTACAAATTTAGATGCTCCATCCATTGATCCATAAAAATCTGCTTCTTTTGCAATATCATCTCTTCTTTGTTTTGCTTCCTCACTAGTCAATAAACCTGCATTTAAGTCAGCATCAATAGCCATCTGTTTGCCGGGCATTGCATCTAATGTAAATCTTGCTGAAACTTCAGAGACTCTTCCAGCTCCTTTTGTAATAACAACTAGGTTTATTATAATTAATATTGCAAATACAAAAATACCAACAACATAATTTCCAGCAATAACAAATTCGCCAAAAGCTTCAATAACTTTTCCTGCTGCATCAGGGCCAGTGTGGCCAGCACTTAAAACTATTCTGGTAGAGGCTACATTTAGACCTAATCTTAAAATTGTTGCAAATAAGAGAACTGTTGGAAAACTAGAAAAATCTAAAGGTCTGAAAGTATGAATACAAACCATTAATATTAATAATGAAAGCAAAATATTTGTTGTAAAAAAAACATCTAATAATATAGACGGAAGGGGAATAACCATCATAACCATTAACATTAAGATAGCTATAGGTAAACCAAATGGTTTTAATTTATCTGATGCAAAAAATTGTGTTACTAATGTATTTGTCAAATTCATGACATCTCCTTAATTTTTAGCTCAAATAAATTATACAATAAAAACAATAGGTTATTTAATTTGAGTTTTATAATAATAATCGAATAATGAGGAAGCAAAAAGAATGCCAAGAATAATAATTATAAACAAACATTATTGTGTTTTCTTATTATTCAATAAAAAATTAATAATATTGTTGGCATGTATTCTGCATAAATGTTTCGAAATAATTTATTCAGGAGCGTTGAATGTCAATTTTTAAACATAAAAATCTTTTAGTAGGTGTTACAACTTGTGCTTTATTTGTAAGTACAGGATGCTTTCAGAATTTAGCTAACTCAAATTTTTCACCAACAAGCAGTTTCAATTCAAAACAAATTAACTCTGAAAGTGACGGGATAGTTGCTCTAAAAGAAGTATTTGACAGTTCTGTTGAAAAAATACCGACTCTTTCAGCCGTAGGCTATGCTGTTGTTTCTAGTCAACCAGGCAGAACAGACGCACAAAAAAGATTAATGGCTATCAGATCTGCTAGAATGGCAGCAATGAGAGAATTAGCAGAACAAATTCATGGTATTCAAGTTGACTCTAATACAACTGTAATTGATCTAATGGTCCAAAACGACACGTTTAGAGCTGTTGTTAAAGGAATTATTAGAGGTGCTAAAACAGTAAGAATTAATCCTACAGGTGTAGATACATATGAAACTGTTTTAGAAATTGATAAAGACATGATGCTTATGATGTTAAAAAGCGCAAGAAGAACTTAGTAATATATAATGAATAAAATTATTTTTAAATTTAATAATATATATAAAATTTTCATATTTATAGCGTTGTTAACGTTTAATTTTGACTTGTATGCGCAAGATAAATCTAATTTCAAACAAGTTGAAGCAACGGGCAGATCAATTTTAATACCTGAAAATATTGAAACCTCAAGAAAAAGAGCTTTAGAAGATGCAATATACTTAGCTGCTCTAAAAGGTGGTGCTAATGTTAATGGATTTTCTTCAATTAGCTCAAATACAATAATAAATGAACAGTCAGTTATAAAAGCAACTAATAGAGTACTTGATTTTAAAATTTTATCTGAAACACAAAACAAAGAATACTTGACTATAAAAATAAGCGCGATTGTAGGAAGTGAATTATCTAAACAGAATTGTAAAACTAGACCTATAAATATCAATTTATTTAAAGGATCAATTACAGTTGATACAAACGTTCCCTCTAGATTAGCGAGATATACTTCCTTATGGTATAACAAAACTTATGATTATATATCTAAATTTCCAAACTTAGAAATAAATAATTTTCAAAATAGACAACTTAATCAAATTATTAAATCATCTCAAAATCCTTCTTTTGATTACAATGCGATAACTAAAGGTATACCGATAATGTATCCTGGTAATTATAGCCTTGTGCCAAAAATAGTTCTGAAAAAAACAAATAAAAATAGTTTTGCCAATTATTTATTAACAGTTTCATTTGATTTATATAAGGGGAAAAAAATTAGGTTAGAGACGTCAAAAAGTTATGATCTACTTATTAATTATCAATTAGATAGTAAATTCCAGTTCTTAAAAAATATCTCTACTTTGGATTTAGATAAAATCGACCAAAATGTGAATAGTCATTTGTCAAAGGTAATAAATAGTTTTTTTTATGATATTAATTGCACACCCTTAGAGGGCAAGTTAACTCTTAATGAGGGTAAACTTGAAGTAGATTTAGGAAGCAAGCAAGGACTTAAACAAAAACAAATTGGTCTGGTGAATGGGATTAAGATTCAAAATTCTATGTTAAATGACAGTGTACTAATAGTTCATACAGATGATGTTTTTGACAATTACAGTACTTTGTTACCTTTAAACGATAATGTTAAATTAACAAACTTGAATAATAAGATTGTTAAATTTGTGGAGTAATACAATGAAAAAAATTAAAACACTGTGCTTTTTTATACTGTTTATTATTTCTCTATCCAAATTAACATTTTCAGAACCATTTGTCGTTTTAGAGTATAGAGGAAATTCAGATCGTGGAAATTTTAGTTCTGATAACTTATTTCTAAAAGATTTAAATTATAATACAAATCATGTTGTTTTAAAAAATGAAACATTAAGTGACATTATGCTAAATTATTATGGTTCTAGTGCATTTAATAATAGAATTTTGAGTTTGGCAATTGTTCATTTTAATAAGAAGGCATTTGTTAGAAATAATCCTAACTTTCTTTATTCAGGTAAGAAATTACACTTACCAAGTATAAATGAAATTAAGAATTTGATTATCAAGAAAGATAAAAATTTTGAAAATAAAGATAAAAATAATTCATCAATTACATCACATATTTATTTTTTTGGAGGATAATTGATGTTTAAAATAATAACAAAAATTTTTTTATTGTTTATTTTTATTTCAATAATAAATAAACAGGTAATTGCAATTTCTGGGGAAGAAATTTCTACAAAAGTTTCTGAATGGTTAATTAAGGAGGGTATTAAAGGAACTCCAATTTTTTCAAAGAACTCTTTTTATAAAGATTGTAATAATGAAATTGAAATAAAAAAGATATTTCAAAATTACAACACTATAAAAGTCAATTGTTCAGATATAAATGGGTTTAAGTTAATAATGAGAGTGCGAACTCTAAAAAATGATAAAAATAAAAAGACAACTAAACCTGATGTGGTGTTTAAAACCACTATTAAAAATAAAATACCAAAAAAGAAAAGTAAATTACTTAAAATCATAAAATTAAAAAAATCAGTAGAAAAAAATGATATTTTAGAATTGGACGATCTTGAAATTGTTTCAACAGAAAAAAAACATCAAACATCTTTTTTTTCCAATAAAAAGGATTTAGTTGGGCGAAAATTGAAAACAAATCTGAAAATGGGACAGATTTTGCATCCTAGGCATTTGTTTGAGAGTTTTGATATTAATAATGGAGATGTTATTTCAATAGTTTCAAATCTTGGTAATGTTTCGGTTACTGTATCAGGTGAAGCCCAGGATTCTGGTAACTTGGGAGATTTAATTAAAGTCAAAAATTTAAAAAGCGGTAAGATAATTAAAGGTTATATTAAAAAAGATAAAAAAATTAAAATTTTTCGCTAAAATAATTTAACAAGTTGTCGTTATTTATACTGTGGAGTTAAGTAAAATGGATAAAATAACAAATAATATATTAAATAACATACCTAAAAAAGATGTTAAGGACTCAAATCCATCTGATATTGATAAGGTGGATATAGTTACATCAGATAAAAGTATGTCTTCTAATGTAGTCGACATTAAGGATACTAAAAAGTTAGTAACAGAAATGGCTCAATCCGCTCCAATAGATGTCGATAAGGTTGCAAAAATTAAAGAAGCTATTTCAAGTGGCAAGTATCCTTTGGATTTAGACAAATTGTCTGATGCACTTATGCAAGCTTATAGAGAAATGAAATCTTAAAAATCGGCATGTTATGATACAGAAACTTGAAATTCTTGATAAAACACTTAATGCATTAGATGATATAAATAATAAGCGTTTTTCATCCGAGAAGTTTAAAGAAGTTAATTCCCAATTTGAAAAAATATTAATGGAATTAAAATCTAATAAAGAAACGCTTAAGATAAATAAATCTTCTCAAGAATATACTAATATATTTAATAATATATTATATAAAATAGAAATGCTTGAAACTAAAATTTTACCCAAAGCAAATCTATTAGCTTCATTTTCTAAGTCAAAATCTTAAATTCCAAAATTATTTATAGCAATTTTTCATAAAATCATGAATATATGAGTTATGTTTATTGACTTTTTATTATCAAATTTTGAGATTTTTATATTCTTATCAATTTTATTAATTGTAGTTGCTTTTATATTATTATTTTTGCTTCAAATTCAGAATTTCAGATCAAATAAAAATTCAATTATTGAATATGCAAAAAGTATAAACAATACTTCTAAAGAAATTAAGGAGTATTTAATAGTCATTGGAAATTTGTTAGAACATCAAAAAAAAGAAATATTAAATATTTCTGAAAAAACAGTCTTTATAGAAAGAGAAATTAATAGGCTAGGAAATATTAAAGGATCTGAAGATGTTCTTAATGTAGCTATAAATATGGCTAGACAAGGTAATAGTAAGGAAGAAATTATTGATAAAACAGGTTTAAGAGAGGATGAAGTAGAAGCTATATATACTTATTATAAAAAATAAGTTATTTACTCGTTTTCATTTTTCTCAGTTTCTTCAAGTAATATAGCTTTATCGCCTTCTATCATTTGCTTAGCATCTTCTTCAGTTACGTCAATTTGTATGCCAGATGGAAACCTTACCCCATTAACCTCAGTTGTTTCTTTAATTTGTACTCTTACCCATTCAACGGGAATATCTTTAGGTTTTTTTGAACTTTTGATTATTTTTTCAACAATATTACTCGCATCATCAATGGTTTCTCTAATTAAATTATCATTTGCAGAATTTTCATTAATTAATGCTTGAATTCTTTGATTTAAAACTGAAATTCTTGCAGCTAAGTATGCAATTTTGAAAATCACATCATCGTCTCGTTTTTCAATTTCTTTTATTTTTTTTGCAATTTGATCAAGTGATAAATTTTCAAACTCATCTAAAAGCTCTTCTTTTTTATCAATGATTTTTTCAGACAAATCCATATTTAATATCCTACACGATAAATCTAATACGACAATATAAAAAAAACTAAAGTTTTTTTAGAAATTAAATTGGCATTCAATTTGCAGAAGTATTGGAAATACGAATATTTTAAAGAGTTTTTTAAAAATGGATACAATTAAGGATCAAATATCTTTTTATTCATCAGCTCTACAGTTGAGAGGGAAGCGCAATAATATATTAGCATCAAACATAGCTAATGCTGCAACACCAAATTATAAAGCAAGAGATATAAGTTTTAAGGATGAAATAAAAAAATTTGATAAAAATGGTCCGATATTAACAACGCATAATAATCATATTGTTCATAATTCAGGTAAATCAATACATGAGACCTCTTACAGAGAACCATTGATAACTTCTTTAGATGGAAACACAGTAGAGCTTGCTGTTGAGCAAATGCAATTTGCAGAAAATTCAATGAGATACACAACTACTGTAAATTTTCTGAATGGAAAAATTAGTAAAATCATTTCAGCAATAAAGGGTGAATAATGGATATTAAATCAGTTTATGACATTGCAGGAAGAGCCATGGCAGCCCAGTTAGTCAGATTAAACACGGTTGCATCTAATCTTGCGAATGCTGGCTCTACTACAGGAGATCCCAAAACAACCTATAAACCATTAAAACCTGTATTTGAAACTCAATACAGTGATTTAGTTAAAAAAAATGGTGTAGCAACTGTTGATGCTATTGAGGTTAAGGAAATAGGTAGGGAACCAATTAAACAATATATGCCAAATCATCCAGCTGCCGACGCACAAGGATATGTTTATAAAGCTCCTGTAAACGTAGATGAGGAAATGGTCGATATGCTTGAAGCTTCAAGGCAGTATCAAAATAATGTTGAAGTTATCTCAACTTTGAGAGCTTTAACAATGAGAACAATTAATATTGGAAAATAAGGATATAAAATGTCTGAAATTAATTCATCAAATCAATCATTAACCAAAATTTTAGATAAATTAGGTATTAACTCAGCTAAAGAGAAATTTGCACCTAAAGAAGCTAAAGATCAACTTGGTCAAGAAGATTTTTTAAAATTAATGACAACACAGTTGCAAAATCAAGATCCATTTGCACCAGTTGATAATGCTGATTTTATAGCCCAAATGGCACAATTCTCAACAGTAACAGGTATAACTTCGATGGATCAGACCATGAAGTCAGTTAGTCAACAGTTATCTGAGATGAGAATTGCTTCAACAACACAGCTGATGGGACATTCCGTATTAGTACCTGGAAAGTTCGCAAGGCCTGACAAAGAGGGCATTATTAGTGGTGTCGTGGATTTACCGGATACAGCATCTAATTTAAATATTATTTTCGAAAATAGTGAAGGTGAGGTCTTGCATCAAGATACATTAGGAATGCAAAAGGCAGGTTTAGTTGGTTTTGAATGGAAAGATTTACCAGATGATATTAAAAAGTCTGGCACTCCAGTAACAATTAGAGCATTTACTGGTAATACAGGTGATACTGGTGAGTTGCCAACTCAAGTTTTTGCTCATGTTTCAGGAACTTCAAAAACTGATACTGGAGTAATGTTAGAGGTTGAGGATTATGGAACAATTGATCCCTCTCAAGTTGTCAGATTTAAAAATTAAGAATTTATATTATAATACTAGGAGAAATTAGAGATGTCATTTTACACCGCTCTTACAGGACTTAACGGATCACAAGCTGACATTTCAGCTACTTCAAACAACATTGCTAACGTTGCAACAACAGGCTACAAAAGAAGTAAGGCTGAATTTGGTGATATATTTGCTACATCCCCATTACAAAATGCCTCATCTTCTATTGGTTCTGGAACAATTTTGAAAGGTATTAAACAACAGTTTACTCAAGGAAACGTCTCCTCATCACTTAATGCGTTGGATATGGCGATTTCCGGACAAGGTTTTTTTGCTCTAAAGCCGTCATTAACTACTAATCAAACTGTTTATACAAGAAATGGTTCATTTTCAGTTAATAATGATAGATTTGTTGTTGACTCAGCTGGTCAGTTCGTTCTTGCACTACCAGTGTCAGACGATGGTTCCGTGCAAGGTGGTGAAATTGTAGACGCTAAACCATTAAAATTAGAGTTGGAAGCAGGTGAAGCTAAAAAAACAGATAATCTTGAGTTAGCTGTAAACTTACCCGCATCATCAACAGTATTTGAATCTGCTGCAGATTTTGATCCTAAAAATCCTGCCACCTTTAATTCATCAACTTCTGTTACAATTTTTGATAACTTGGGTAATCCAGTTATTGCAACTGCCTTTTTTATCAAAACTCAAGCTGCATCTGGAGATCAAGTAACACATAAGTACCAAACTAAGTTTATTGTTGACGGAAGAGAGGTCCAACCATCACTAACAGAAGCCATTTCTCCTACAGGACAGACATTAGTTGTTGATCGTTTTGGTCAAATTATTCCAATCAATGAAAAGCCACAGATTATTTCAGTTGCCCAGACACAACCACTTTTTTACTTAGATGATTTGTCTAACAAGACTGTATCTCAGGCAGCAACAGTTGAGTCAACAGTTTTAGAGGATGCTGCCTTTACTGCAACAGCTCCTTCCATTACAGTTGTGACTGATCCATTACAATATTACACAACTTATGAAGCAAATCCGACATTAAATAAATCAACATATTGGGGAAAAGATTTTTTAACAGTTCGTGTTGATGATACGACTGGTAGTGCGAGTTTTAAAAGTATAGATATAAGACCAGGTACTTACACTGCTACTACTCTTGCATCTGAAGTTCAAAGAGCAATAAATGCTGGTTTGTCAGACGATTCAAAATTAGCAATTGACCCAGTAACAGATGGAAGTTTTTCAATTCAGTTTAACCAACTTGATAACAACGATGAAATTCAAACTTTGTCAGCAATCAATGTTGATCTGATGAAAGACAGTTTTGTAACTGAAAAGCTTTTTGCAGGTACGAATGGTATTGAAAACGTTGCATCACCAAACTTTACAAGAGAAGAGTTTTTATCTCATGCACAATTAAGAATTAATGATGCGCTAAATAGGGCAGCTGTGTCGTCTGATGGGAATACAAATAATTCCTCAACATATGGTGTAAGTTCACAATTATTTAATAGAGTAACTGGTAAGGCTCTTACAGGTGCTATTAAGGAAACTGAAGTTTTAAGTTTTAATTATAAACATCCAACAACCGATTTAACGGATGAAAATAATGTTACTACTGAAGAAAAATTTTTACTTCATAGTTATTATAATTCTTCACCTACTTTAAAGGTATTTGATAAAGCTGTAGACGTCACTGCTGTTGGTGGAAACACAATGGTACAAGATGCTAGTGGTACATTAAAAGTTTATATAAATGATACTACTAATACAATCAGTTCAACAAGTTTTCCTACTGAAGTTTTTCTTGCTGGAGAATTTGATACAACTGTTTCAACAGTAAACAATTTAAAATATAATGGTGCAAAGTTTTCTGTATCAAGTGCAGGAACGGATGCAAATGGTAATGAATTTTTAAACCTTAAATCTGATTCAACTGCAGCAATAAATATAACTGATACTAAGATCAAAGTTTTATATTCAGAATCTAAAGATATATCAGCACAATTTGAGGGCGGAACAGATGTTTTTTCTGGTCAGACTGAGCATTTTGGAAGTAATAGAATTGTATTAAAAGAACTTAATAAGCATTCATATATAAACAAAAATATTCAGCAGCCAGATACTTTATTAAATAGCTCTTCAGTTACTAATAGCTCTCCAGCTACTGGTGCAGCACTAACTGTAGACACAACAGCAGGATTTCCAACATCTGGTACCTTATTGATTGGAACAGAGCAAATAACATATACTGGAACTACTGCAACAACTTTTACTGGAATAACAAGAGGTGCTAATAGTACTGTTGCTGCTGCACATCTTGATGATGCCTCAATAAAGTTATTAACTTTTACGGATGGTATTATGAGTGGTTTTAAGGATATTTTAAGAAATACATCAACCACTGTAGCAACAAATATAATTAGAGAAACTACAGGTGCAGCAGGAGCTGGCACTAATTCTTTAGTTGTAGATGGAGGAACTAAAGGTGTTAGAGTAGGTGACATGGTTGTTGGTGCTGGTATACCAGCTAATACAAGGGTTACTGTCATTAATCATAGTACTTCTACTGTAACTTTAAGTGCCAATACAACTGCAGCCCTTACAGCAACAACGGCAACCGTTGCTGGAACTAAAGTTACATTTTTGTCGAGTAGTCATACTACTGGAACTCTTGATTATTCAGCAAATCGACGAAGCCTTACTGTTGCAGATGTAACGGGCATCTCAGTAGGAGATTCTGTATACGGAACTAATATTGATACAGCGACAACTGTATCAGCAATTAATGGTAATGTAATTACTTTATCAAAGGACGCAGCTACAACAGTAAATGGTGGTGATATTAATGGTGATGAGATAAATTTTGTTGACGCTGATGGTTTAGGTGCTCAAGTTCTTAATGATGGTGCAGTAGCTGCTGGAGCAACTACCATTGTAGTAGATGCTAACACAAATATCTCAGTAGGTGACATTGTTGAAGTTGCCGGCGTAACTGCTGGTACTACAGTTACAAACGTTAATGGAAATACAATAACTATAAGTGCAGCTACGACTGCTGCTATAGCAGATGATACCTCAATTTCTTTTCTACCGGCAGATTCTGAAGTGTTAAATGTTGGATCAACAGCAGGATTTTCTGACGCAACGGCTGATGCCCCAGGAAAAATTAAGCTTGGCGATGAGATTATTACCTACACTGGAAAAACTGCTACAACTCTTACCGGTATCACTCGAAGTGTTGACAATAGCGAAAGTAAGGCACTTGCAGTTGGAGCTACCGTAAGTTTGTATGATAGTGTAGTAAATCTAGGATTATCTAATAGAACAACTGACGTTAATACCGATGTAAATGCTACAGCTACAACTATTACTGTAGATTCTACTGCAGATTTTGAGGATAGTGGTTTTATAAGAATAGATAATGAGGTGATTGCATATACGGGTAAAACCGCAACAAGCTTTACAGGCTTAACAAGAGGTGTGGCGGGAACGACTGCGGCTAGTCACACAAATGATACTGTTATTACACAAGAAATTTCTAACTCTGATGACTGGGTAGATGAAGATGACCCAGCATTAAGAATAGCTTATGATATATCTGGACAAAACTTTACTTTACAGGGCATTCCTTCAAAAATTGGTACATCTACTTCAAGCAAAATGTTTTCATTTTCAGCATATGGACCAGGTGAAGGTAGTGGTGCGAACGCTATTGGTTTAAAAACGTTAAGTAATAAGGCATCATCAAATATTGGCGGTGGTGCAGTTTTAAAAGCTGAATCAGTTTTATTTACTGGTGACCAGATTGCTGCAGATACTCAGCAAGCTTTTGGTGTAGAAGTATCTTATAACAACCTGACTAGAAAATTTAGCATTGCCAGTGGAACTACCGGTGAAAATATACCTGCAAACTCTGCTGTAGGTGTTGGTGATGCTGGTCAGGCCTCATCAAATATAGAAATTGGAAGATTGGCAATAGTAGATGGCGTTGCAACAGCTTCTGCTGCAGGTATTGGTGGTACAAGTGCTTTACTAGGAATAAATGCTACTAACGAAATTACCACTGTTACTGCAGACACTTCTGGTAAAGGTTTACAATCAGAAGCTGCAGTTTTAAATGGAAAAACTTCAAACGAAGATTTGTCTGAAGATTTCTTTTTATCAGACGCCGCTGAAGAAACAATTTTTGTTGTAAACGTAAATGATATAACTGCTGCTATTAAAGTACCTGAAGGAGTATATAACGGAACCTCTTTGGCAACAGCATTGCAATCAAGAATTAATCAGATGGAAGATTCCTCAGGTAACACTGTTAACGGTGTAACTGTAGTATATAATACAACAAGCAATTCATTTACATTTACTACAGGAACAACTGGTTTAAATAGTAAAATATTTGTATCAGCAAGTTCTCGTATGGGATTAAATGATCTTGAACTGCAAACAGGTACTACACCCTCATTTGTTAATATGGCTAATACAATTGCTAAATCAGATACTGGTCAGTCTTTGTATGTGAATGATGCTGGAACAACAACAACTCTAGCACCAGATAATGCATGGACACCAACTACTGATGGTACTTTTGCAAAAGTATTTTTGAGACCAGGAGAATTAACTTTTGATACTCAAGGTAACTTAGTTAGTCCTACACAAAAAGTGAATTATAAAGGTGACTTTGCAGCAGACGCAGCAGCAGGTACTAATGCTCTGTCGATTGATTTAGATCTAGATTTTGATGGATCAACTCAATTTGCATCTGACTTTAATGTTAGGACGGTTACCCAAGATGGACAAACAGTTGGTAAGTTAGATGGTTTGGACATTGCTGCTAACGGATTAGTTAGTGCTAACTATACTAATGGTTTGAACATTGCCCTTGGAAGATTGGTTATGGTTAATTTTAATAACCAAAACGGATTGAAGCAAATCGGTAACGCAACATATGTTGAAACTTCAGTTTCAGGTGTTGCTGCAGTTGGAGAAGCTGGAGCAGATGGTTATGGTACAATTTTATCTGGTTCTTTAGAAAGATCAAATGTTGATATTACTGAAGAGTTAGTTAACTTAATTACTGCGCAAAGAAACTTCCAAGCGAATGCTAAAACAATTGAAACTAACACAAGTCTAACACAAGCGATTATTCAAATCAGAACATAAGTGAGAAAGTAACTTAAGAGGTAAATAATATGGATAGAAGTATTTATACAGCTCTAAATAGTATGAATATTTTGAGAGATAACAAATCAGTTACAGCACAAAACTTAGCAAACTTAAATGTAACTGGTTTCCAAAAGGATATTCAAATTAACTTTGAATCCGTATATTTAGATAGAGATAAGGGAATTGATCCAAGAGTTATGGCCTTACAAGATATAGGTGGCTTTGACTCAACACCCGGACCAACTCAACCTACTGGAGTTCCATTAGATCTTGCTATAGATGGTAACGGCTATTTTGTAGTAAAACCTGTTAATGGTAAATTAGCACTATCAAGAAGAGGTGATTTTACAGTATCAGCTGATGGAACTTTAAGAGATGGAGCTGGATCACAGCCATTAAGTGTAGATCTTGAACCTATAATAATACCACCTCATAGAAAAATTTTTGTCTCTGGTGATGGGATTGTCGAAATTGAGCCACTCAATGCTCCACTTGGACAAAAGGTAAGAGTTGGTCAACTTGGTACTACTTCTGGATCAGAATTACCATTAGCCAAATCCACTGATGGTTTTGTTAGAACTGTTGATGGAACAATCCCTGAACTTGATAATAGAACAAGACTTTTAAGTGGGTTTTTAGAAGGGTCTAATGTAAAGTCAGTCGACGAATTAGTAACTGGCATCGATCAATCGAGAGCCTATGAAATAAATGTTAAATTTATAAGTACTGCCCAAGAAATAGACGAAGCAAGTGCATCTCTGATGAGAATGCCAAGCTAACTTTTCCTTAAAATATTGGCATATCAATTGCATTATTATTCTATATTCAAAAGAAGGAGTAGAATATGTCTAATGCAATGCACGTAGCTAAAACTGGCTTAAATGCTCAAAATAGTAGAATGCAGGTAATTGCAAATAACCTTGCTAACGTAAATACTACTGGCTTTAAAAAAGATAGAGCTAATTTTGAAACTCTTTTATATCAAGTTATTAAAGCTGCAGGTGCTCAGACATCCGGTGAAACAAGAACTAATTCTGCTTTTTCTGTTGGTACTGGTGTACGAATTATAAATGCTGATAAACTGTTTACACAAGGCAATATAGTATCAACAGACAATGCATTAGATTTATCAATAGATGGTTCTGGTTTTTTCCAAGTTTTGATGCCAGATGGAAGAATTGGATTTACAAGAAATGGTGCTTTTGGAAGAAATGCAGAAGGACTTTTAACAACTGCTTCTGGTTATGTTGTTCAACCAGAAATTGAAATTCCTGAGGGAGTAACAAACATTAACGTATCAGCTGATGGTATTGTGTCAGTTCAAAATCCAGGTGCGGTGGAAGCAGAAGAGGTTGGACAGTTCCAGTTAGCAGACTTTGCTAATGTAAGGGGTTTACAACCAATCGGACAATCAATGTTAGTTGAAACACCTGCAAGTGGTCCAGCAGTAATAGCCAACCCTTTTGAGGATGGATTTGGAAGTTTGGTTCAGGGTGCGCTTGAAAGTTCAAATGTTAATGTCGTTCAAGAATTAGTTGACATGATTGAAACACAAAGAGCGTACGAAGTTAACTCAAAAGCAATTTCAGGAGTTGACGATATGCTCAGATTTATAAGTCAAAATCTTTAATGTGTAGGATCTAGAATGAAAATAATAATTTTTCTAATATCTTTTCTAATACTTGGTGGTTGTGCGACTTATATTGAAGAAGCAAATAATCAACAGTTCAAACCATTAAGACCATCATTTGAAGAATTTGAACGAGCTGAACCATCTAATGGTTCAATATATAGCACTAGCTCATCAGGACTTTTTTCTTCAGATAGAAGAGCAAAAAAAGTTGGAGACATTTTATCAGTTACTTTAAGTGAAACTTTTTCATCTAATAAAGCTGTTACAAATTCTTCTGCCAAAGCTGATGTTATCGGAGCTGAGATTGGACCAACAGGTATTTTAAGAAATTTTGCGGGATTAGGTGGAAGTGCTCAAAAAACTAATTCATTTGCTGGATCTATGGCTACAAATCAGTCTAATAGTTTAAGTGGAACAATTTCAGCTACAATAGTTAGAGTATTCCCAAATGGTAACTTAGAAATTAAGGGTCAGAAGAAGCTTAGAATTACTGAGGGAACTGAGTATATTCGTCTAAGCGGAATTATAAGACCAGAGGATATATCCACAACTAATACTGTGTCTTCGGCAAAGATTGCAGAGGCTCAAATTGAGTATGTAGGCGCAGGAATACTTGATAGTGCTTCAAAACCAGGTTGGGGAAGTCAAATTTTTAGAGCCATTTCACCTTTTTAAGGAATTTAATTATGAAAAGTTTTAAAATACATTTTTTCTTTATTTTTCTTTTTTCTACAATTATTCAAACTGCTTATGCAGATAGATTAAAAGATATGGTTAGCTTTGCTGGGATAAGATCTAACCAACTAATGGGTTATGGAATTGTTGTGGGCTTAGATGGAACTGGTGATTCATCACTCGCAGTAACACTTCAAAGTATGCAATCTACAATATCACAATTTGGGATGAATGTAGATGCAGGTAGTTTAAGTGGAAAAAACTCTGCTGCTGTTATGATTACTGCAGATTTAAATCCATTTACAAAAGTAGGTCAAAAAATTGGTGTGACTGTATCATCGATGGGAAAAGCAAAAAGTTTAAGAGGTGGTACTCTGTTGATGACACCTTTAAAGGGTGCAGATGGTAAAACCTATGCCATTGCTCAAGGTAATCTTGCAGTTGGTGGTTTTGGTGTTGAAGGTGCTGATGGTTCTTCTTTATCAGTAAATATTCCTACTGTAGGCACAATTGCAAATGGTGCAACGGTTGAGAGAATGGTTGAAGCGCCTTTTATCAATTCTGATAATTTTGTAATGAATTTACATCAAGGAGATTTTACAACTGCTAATAGAATTACCGAAGAAATTAATAAAGTATTTGGTCCTGACGTTGCTAAAGCTTTAGATCATACCTCAATCTCTGTAAGAGCTCCCAAAGATCCTTCTCAAAAAGTAAGTTTTATGAGTTTATTAGAAAATATTGAGGTAGATCCTGCATCACCAATTGCAAAAGTTGTTGTAAATGCAAGAACTGGAACAATAGTTATTGGAGGTGATGTAAGAGTAACTCCAGCTGCAGTAAGTCACGGTAGTTTAACTGTAAAGGTTAATGAAGATACAAATACCACACCAGGACAAACATTATTTGATGATGCTGGAAATGTTACGCAAGCAACAGATGCCAATACACAAAACGATACAGAAATAAAAGCTGGTGCAGAAACAGCATCGGCATTTGTTTTTGATGCGGGAACTTCCTTAGCAGATGTCGTTGATGCGATCAATGCAATTGGCACTACAAGTTCTGACTTAGTTGCAATACTAGAAGCTCTTAGAGCTGCTGGTGCGTTAAGAGCACAAATGATTATAATTTAAAGGATGAGTTAATGGATAATTCATTATCTAAAGTCAATCAAATTAGTCATTTAGCTACAAAATCTGTAGATGAAAAGAAGATCAATTTATTACAAAAGCATATTAATAATGATTTAGGAATTGTTGCTGATCAGTTTGAGTCTATTTTTGTTTATCAAATGCTTAAACAAGCAAGGCAAAGTAAGTTAGCCGAAGGAATATTTAGTTCTGAAGCACAAGATACATTCAACAATATGCTTGATATGGAGTATTCAGAAATTTTATCCAAAAAGAATAACTTTGGTATTGCTGAGGCATTAATAAAACAATTTCAGCCTCATGTGCATCCAAAAAAGGATAAATAATGGCCTCCTTATTTGAAATTGGAAAAACAGGTGTTCAAGCATATAGACAGGCTTTATCAGTAACAGGTCAGAATATTGCTAACATAAACACTGATGGATACAATAAAAGAAGTGCAGATATAAGTGAAGTTGCTGGCGTAACAGGTGGACCAACAAACGTTTCAGATAACTCAGGATTGGGTGTCAGGGTTACTAATGTTCGCAGATCGTTTGACGCTTATCTTGCAGATAAAACGAGAACCTCACAATCTGATTATGAAATGTTAAATGATTTCGTTTCTAAGCTGAGTGACTTAGAAAATATGTTATTACCCTCAGGAAGTGATTTAGGTGTCTTTATAGGTAGATTTTTTGATACTCTTCAAGACGTAGCAAGTAATCCTGATAGTATTTCTGCAAGAACAGTATCATTAGAAGCTGGTAAAGCACTGGCTTCTGCATTTAATAATTATGATAATCAATTTAAAAATTTTAAATCAAACTCAATAAAGCAAATCGACATCAAAATAGAAGAAGCTAACTTATATATAAATCAGTTGGTAGAAATAAATAAACTAATTGCCACTAGTGGTTCAAGTGAAGCATCAAACGATGTCTTGGATGCAAGAGACAAGTTGCTTATAGATTTATCAAAACTTTTAAATTTTACTGTTGATTATGCAGGTACGGGGGAGGCAATAGTAAGACTGGGTGACTCAGGTAATGGTGCTTTTTTAGTCAACAGAGCTAAAGGCTCAACCATTTCATCTTCGTTTGATGATAAAAATGTTTCATTAGTTATAAATGAAGGTGGTGGTAAAAAAAATCCAGGAATTTTTTCTTCTGGAATTATAAATGGAATCTCAAAATTCTATAATTTAGTTGATTCAGTGAGTAGCGAAATAAGTCAACTTGCAGAACAATTTTCAAATGATGTAAATGAAATTCAAACCTCTGGAATTGATCTAAATGGTAAATCTGGAAAAGCTATGTTTTCTGTGAATTCAATGTTACCACAAGCTAACTTTAATAATAAATCACAATTAAAATTTAACATAATTGAGGGTGATCCAAGTAAAATTACCCAAGAGAAAATTTTAGTTAATTATTCAAAAATAAATAATAACTGGGAAATAAGAGACTCCAAGGGTTTGTCTAAGGCTGTAGGAAATAAAATTAATTTTAATGGATTTCAAGTTGAAATTATTGGTCAACCCCGAGATGGTGATGGTTTTCAAATATCTCCATCTTTAACAAAAGCGGGAGCTATGAAATTTAATCTTCAAAATCCTGAAGATTTTGCAGCTGCTTCAAGAAATTTAGTTTCAAAAAGTGCATCCAATGTAGGTAATGTAGAATTAAACATTATAGGTACAACAACACAAGCTATTATAGATTATCCTTCTACTATTGATGAAGTTTTTTCCTCTAGTGGAAACCCTCTAGTTGCTACAACTTTTTTAAAAGACGGTCCTGTAACCACAATTCCTTCAACGACTAAATCAATCAATTTAAGTTCTCTTGGAAACCAATCATCAGCTACATTTACAATTTCAGATGCAGATATCAAAGGTTTTTCATCATTTAGTATTAAACTTACAGACGGTAGTAATAATGAAGAAATTACTATTAGTTCTGCAGCAACAGATCCTGGAGATGGCATCAGATCAGTTGAAGAATTTGCTAACTTGCTAAACTCTGGTTTAATGTTAGACGGGAAAAGTCAACATGATTTTAAAAAATTAGGTTTATTTGCCACTGGATCAAATGGTTATCTTACAATTGCTTCATCTTCTTTAGATATTGAGAGTTCTTCAATTTTGTCTAAAGGTAATTCATTTACTCCCTCAATTACGAATTTAACAGCTGGTGAAACAGTAGCTAGTAATTTACAGATTTTTACAAGAGATGGTAGGCATGTATCAGGAACATCACTTAATGCAATACAAATAGCTTCATTAATAAAAAAAGAAAATGGATTTTTAGAGAGTGCTGAATATAGAAATGATTATTTAAACAATAATTATAGAGGCACAAACATAACAAGGAAAACAGCAAGTGGAGATTTTGTAAGTAGTTTTGGATCAAACCTTAGTTATAATGAACAAGAAACAGATATGGATGGTTTGTTAACTTCCAAGACTGTATCGTTGATTGAAACTACATTAAGAGAAACATCATTAAATTATACTGCTGCAACCACTGTCAGAGGAGGAGAATCAACTTACAATAACTCTGGTGGAACATTAGGTACTAGCGCTGTTACTCAAATACCACTTCAGTCTACTACAGGTTTTCCTAGTGCCGGAGGAACAATTAAAATTGGTTCTGAATATTTCACATATACAGGTGTCAATGGAAATAATCTAACAGGTGTAACCAGAGCTCAAGAAGGTAGTACTGCTGAGAATCATGCACATAGCGCTGCTGTTAATTTAGTTATTGGAAGTGGCGACATCATGTCTAGTTCAGGAACAATAACTGTAGCAGACACTTCAGCATTTGATTCTGCTGGTGCTATTCAAATTGGTAACGAGCTTTTTACATACACAGGTAAAACAGGAACAACTTTTACTGGGGTAACCAGAGCAGTAAGTAGTACAACAGCTGCAAAACATGATAGAAATACAACCATTTCTCAAGCATTAAACCCTACGGCTACTACCATTAATGTCGCAAGTACAACAGGATATCCTGCATCTGGTACATTGTTAATTGGATCAGAATATGTGACTTATACTGGCGTAACTGCAACTTCTTTTACAGGTGTAGTTAGGGGAACAACAGTTAACAATCTTACATCTACAGCAGCAGCACACGCAAATGGCGCCTCAATAAAAGATTTTTCTTCTGGAATTATAACACTTGATGGAACAAAAATACATTCAAAAGAACTTAATTCATATATTTCAATTGCATGTGAGAAAGATGAATCAGGAAGAACATTTACCGTTACAGGTTATGATTTAGATGGATTATATCAAACTGAAACTATTCCTGGTGGTAATGCAACTACAGCAGTTGGTAGTAAAGTTTTCAGCAGGGTAAGAAATATAAGTATAGATGGTGATTCAGCTGGCAAGATAACTATAGGAACAGAAGCTGTTGGCTACACTCTTAAAGTTATTAATGATGATAATATAGAAAAAACTACAAATGTACCCGTGGGTTCTAGTGCTTTTTATTTAGCTAATAAATTAAATACCGAGTTAGCGGGTACTGGAGTAAATGTATCAGCAAATACAAGAGTTTTACTTGGTCCGTTTGATGATGGTGTTAGTGGCGCAATAACATTCGATTTAAAGGGTAAAAACTCTGATGCAGTATCAATCAACGCAAGTATCGATGCCAGCGATATTTCAGCACTTGCAAAAAGAATTAATGAGTATTCTTCACAGACAGGTTTATTAGCAACAGTTACGTCTGATTTTAAGAAAATAATCATTGAATCTAAAGATGGATATGACATTAATTTAAAAAATATAACTGCACCCTCAGATTTTTATCTTGAAGGATTTGGAAAAGATTTTGAAAAATTTAGTGAAAACGACTCTCAATTAAATTCAAAATTATTAATAGACATTAGTAATACAAAGAAAGTATCAGCAAATATCAAGGGTGAGATAAAATTTACATCTAGTGAAACTTTTACAACACAAATAAATTCAGGAGTTTCTAAAGTAGCAGTTATAGACTCATTAACTAATGGATATATAAATATTGATAGGAGTAAAACAGGCGAAGTTGTTACTGTTAAACCCGAGATCTTTGATGACTTAGATAATAGTCTTGGATCTCCTAATGGTAAAAAGGCTATTGTTGGTTTATCAAAGTATGGAATTGATTTAAATCAAAAAGATTATAAATTATTCGTGAGTGATAATGATAGTTTGTTCACCTCAAAGAGACCTAATTCTTCGGGAACTATTACACTTGATGGAGCATTAAAAGATGCTAATGATTTAAATGCAGTTGTAACCATTTATTGTTCTGCGGATGAAAGCGCAAACATATTTACTGTTACTGGAACAAACTCAAATGGTTCAACTATTACAGAACAAATTACAGGTGCGAGATCTATTGATGATGATAGCTTATTCACTTTAGGAAATCCTGGTTCTGCAGGTGCTATTTCACTTAATGGTTCTTTAAGTGGTGTAGGTGTCAACAATATAAATGCAGCTGTAACCATTTTCTCCTCTGCGGATGAAAGCGGAAATATATTTACAGTGACTGGAAAAAACGCAGATGGTACTATTATTACTGAACAAATTAAAGGTGCGACAGCTAATAATACAGCTGAAGGTACAAAAAAATTTAAAACCATATCTTCAATTACGACTTCAGTTACTGCAAGTGGCAACATTAAGATTGGAACAGTAGCCAATACAGTTGAAGGTTCTACAAAATTTACTACTATAAGTTCTATAAGCTCTACTGTTAGACCAGGTGGTAATATAAATATTGGAACAATTGGTCATAATGATATTAATGACGATGATAGCTTGGTTCAATTAACAAATTTTTCTTCAGGTGCCATTTCAATGAATGGTGTATTGCGCACGTCTAATTATCTTGGAGCAAAAATTCAAATTAAGAGTAGAGAAGATACAACGGGTACAACGTTTGTGATTGCTGGGTTGGGTCTGAATAACGAAGTTATTTCAGAAAGAATAGCTGGATCAAATGGTGGTGTTGTAACTACAACCAATATTTTTAAGTCTGTTACATCTATAAACTCTTCAGGTACTAGTAATGGACAAATTAAGATTGGAACTAAAGCAGCTGACGGAAATTGGAACACAACCATCGATGCAAATGCATTAAACATTGATACACAAAAAGAAATTTCTACTGCATTGCTTACATCACTTAGATCTCAAACGCCAACATCTCAAGTAAAAAGTGTTGTGCTTAATGCACTACCTCAAGATGGAAAATCTGTAGATTTAAGTTTTGAAGGACAAGTCTATACTCTTAAAATGGCGTCTGGAGAATTGATTGTTGAGGGACCTGAAACAAATAGAATTAAAGCACGCTTTAATGGAACATCAGAAAATATAAATAATTTGATTGCAGTATCCCAGACTGGTACTGCAGCAACACCCCTAACTATTAATGGCTTAAATTCTACAGCAGCAGATAGTGATGGGATTGTTCAAGATATGAATCCAGACCCATCAAATGCTAATTTTCCGGTAATTCCACTTACTGGAGCACTAAAAGATAGCACATCTCTTAATTCTAGAATAACAATTAAAAATACCGACAACGATGATAATACTGCTTTTAAAATCACTATTACTGGTACTGATCTAGACGGTAATCTAATAACTGATGAAATTAATGGTGTGAATGGGCAGAATGCAACCAATACAGGAACTAAAGTTTTTAAAACAGTTACTGAGATAAGAGTTAATGGTGACCATGGCGATGTTGAAATTGGAACTACACCTGCCTTTGTTTCATCACTAGGCACAAGAATGTCTATTACTGCCACTGCAGATGAAAGTAGTAATTCATTTACAATAGTTGGTACAGGTACAGATGGATTAAGTAAAACTGAAACTATTTTTGGGCCAAATTCTGGAAAAACTGTTGTATCTTCAGGTTTATTTAAAACAATCCACTCAATTACTCCAGCTTCAAATACTACAGGTAACGTTGAAATTGGAACAGCACCTGGATATGAGCTTATAGCAACAGCAGAAGGTACAATTGAAGGTGCTCAATTTAAATTAGTTTCTAATACCGCGAATACTGCTAATGCTGAAACTTTTGGTTTAAAAGAAGGAACAACAACAATGCTTGGAAATTTTGTTGTTCAACCCACAACATCTAGTCCAGCAATTGGTATTGAAGTTACTGAAAACAATGTAAAGTCAAATTATACTGTAAAATTTGATAGTAAAAAAGTTCCAGTATTTTTCAATAGTGATGGATCAGCACTTAGTGGCTCACCACCAAGTTCTATAACAATGTCTTGGAATGAAACATCAGGCATGACTGATGACGCCTCTATATATAATGGCAATATGTCGGCAGGAGTTGGTATAATTACTGATGGTATTTTATCTACCACTGACGATGATGGTCTGTTAACAAGTCAATCAGTTACAGCAGGTAATTTATATTTAGAAGGGGCCTTGGCAAAATCTAAATCATTAAATGGCAAAGTAACCATTTTTTGTAATGGAAATGAAGAAAGTAACTCTTTTGTGGTTTCAGGTTACGATACATCTGGTGTTTTTAAAACTGAGACAATTTCTGGAGGTAACAACTCTACAGTAACTGGTACAATTTCTTTTAATGAAATTTCATCTATTACTGTCGCCAACAATTCAGCAAGTACTATTAAGGTTGGAATACAAGCAACTCAGGTAGTTATGGAGCCACAGGTAATTACAATCACACCAGCAGGTTCTGATGTTGGAGAAAAATATACAATTACAGGTTTGGATCAATTTGGTAACGCACAAACTGAAGTTTTAACTGCAAAAGCAGCTAATGAAATTGTAACAGGAACCAAAGTATTTACTCAGATTTCATCTATAGTGCCTACAAGTGCATCTGCTTCAACAGTAAAGGTAGGTACTCAAAAAGTTGGTAGATTATCATTAAGCAATACTATTGATAAAGTTGACTTTAAAATTGAAAGCAGTCCTAATGCCGATTTTGTATATGGCTTAAAAACTCAAAACATTAGAGCTGTTATTGATAATGATAGTCTTAAGGTTTCATCGTTCTCAGGTGAGCCAGTAAAAGTTGATGTACCATCTGGTTCAATTCAAAATTCAGTTGCAGAAAAAATAAGTTTAACAAATTTACCACCAGAGGATTTGATTACCTTTGTTATGGGAGGTGGTGCTAGAAAAATTAGTGCTGAATATGATAAATTTTCAGAGAGCGAATATACAGAAGATATACCTGAACTTACAATTAAGGTAGATTCGTCAAATAAGAATAAAGTTGAAATTTTTGATAAAGTTTCTGGTCATTCGATCGCATCAAGAATTTTAGACGTTAACAGAGTTTTTGAAATAAATAATACGAAATTTCAATTCTCTGATGAGACTATAGTTAATAATAGCTTTGATTTTTCAAGTAATAAGGATGGTTTTGGAGACAACAGAAACATTGTAAATATTTTAGGTCTTCAAGGGTCAGACAAATCAGGTGGCAATAAAGGAAATTTTCAAGAAATTTTTAATACTACTGTTGCTAAAGTAGGATCAAATGTTCAAGCAAGTAAGTTATCTCTCGATTCAGCATCAAGCACATTAGATGCAGCAGAGGCAAGTCAAAGTGAATTTGCTGGAGTTAATCTTGATGAAGAAGCTGCACACTTACTCGAGTTTCAACAAGCATATCAAGCTTCGGCACGAATTTTGCAAACTGCTAAAGAAATGTTCCAATCTCTAATAGAGGTTGTTTAGTAATTAGAGTTATTTAAAATGCAGATTAGTTCAAAATTATTTAATCAACAGCAATTAAAACAATTTTCATCAACAACTGAAGAACTTCAAGATCTTCAGAATAAAATTGCTACTGGTGAAAATATTTTAAGGGCTTCAGATGATCCAGTTGGATCTGTTGAGTTATCAGGCCTAAATGTTGTTAAAAAGCAAATTGAACAATATGAGAGAAACGTAAATTCAGCTGATGATAGATTATCATTAATAGATAAAAATTTAGAAAACTTATCAAATGTTTTTATAAGAGTTCAGGAATTGATCATCCAGGCTTCAAGTGACGTTTTAGGTGCATCAGATAGAGAAGCAATTGCTATTGAAGTTGATCAGATGAAAGAAGAAATATTAAGTTTAGCTAATGCACAAGATAGTAATGGAAGTTTTTTATTCAGTGGCTACAAAACAAATACTATTCCTTTTGTAAAAGATCTAACTGGCAAAATAAATTACAAAGGAGATAGGGGTATAGCATCTTTATCAATTTCTGAGTCAAGAGTGATGGAAACAACTCTTGATGGTGGAACTTTATTTCAAGCTGTAAAGGGACCATCAGGAGAGAATGTTTCAATTTTCCAAATGTTAGAAGATATTAGCTATTCAATAAGGACGGCTTCTGGAGGTGTCGATTCAGTTAAATCAACAGGTGTAGCAGAACTTACTTTTGAGAATAAAAACCCTGGCACATGGACTTTTGATTTAACAGGAAATTTGGGTACAGCAACAATTACAGCTGAAATTACAGGCGAAGATCCTGCAGAGTTTGTAAGACAAATTAATATTGGCAATACTGGGGTTGATGCAACAATTATGGATGATGGAAAAACAATTAAATTAACTGATTCAGTTAACGGTCCAATGGAAATCAAGAATCTTTCAGTTTACGGGATTGACACTGCACAAAAAGATCCTTCTTCATTTTTTAAAGTTCAACCTACAGATGGAATTGGAAACAACATAGGTGGTGTTCAGAAGTTATATGACAATGATCAATTACCGTCAAAACAACTTGATAATGTAGCTTCAACTCAGGTACATATTGCAAATAATAGAGGTGAAATTGGAGCTAGAACTAACTCTCTTGAAAGACAAGTAGAGCTTTTAGCTAACCGAAGATTAGGGGTTGAAAAAGATGTAAGTGATTTAAAGGATGCAGATCTTGCAGCTTTAGTTACTAACTTACAAAGTATGTTGACGTCTATGCAGGCAAGTCAGCAATCATTTGTAAAAATTTCACAACTTAATTTATTTGATTATTTAAGATAATCGAAAGTTTAAAATAATTCAGTTTCTTGACTAACGACTTCACCTACCCAATCGATATCTTCTACATCTGTAATCAACCATCCAGGTTCTGCTTTAGGAAGTGCCTCATTTCTTATACTAAAAACTGTAGCTTTAAATATTTTAAAGCATTTATCTGAACCATATTCTTTAACTTTTGTCGGATTAAAAGCAGACGAAAACATTCCAGATAATTTTCTTTCGCTTCCGCCTGATTCATATCTAACTCTATAATGAATGTAATCATTTATGTAATTAACTGCGTCTTCACCAGCATTAATCTCAGATAAAAATTGAAGGATTTTTTCGGCTAAATCCATAGTTTCTTCAAACTTTACTTCATTAAATCGTTCAGAAATTGCTGTTGAATATTTCCTTGAAATAGCAGCAATAGAATTATTTGAAGATAAAAATTCTTTGCTGGTCTGTGCAGCAAATGTAGAATAAATCCATTCAGGGCAAAATTTTGACATTTTATCACCTATAAATACAAGATCGTGGTATTAATATATATGATAAATATACTTTTTTGTAGCTAAATCAATAGTAATATTATTTAATTTGTTTCCATCCATCCAAGATTTCATCAATCGGCGGTATTGCATCGTAAATGAGCTTGGAATCCCTTTTTGTAAAACCTTTCATAATTCCATCTTTAGCAAACTCGTAAATACGATAAAGGTTTTCAGCTATTTCACTTCCTTCATCAAAATTTAAACTTGATTGTAAAATATATATTGCCGTTAAGGATTTTGAAAAACTACTAGATTTAATTGATGATATCACAGGTTCATGATCAATTGAATATGCTAAAGTTTCCATATTTTTCTTAAGATCTTTTAAAACCTCTTCAATTATTTTATGAGGATCTAAGCTAGTGGTTTTAGCATTAATGTCATCATTCAAATATTGTCTCATAGACGCATTATAATTCATTTTAATCCCCTAAAAAAATTAAATAACTTAATATTTTAAACGGATGTTAATTATAATTGTTTAGAAATAATTTTATTTAATGTTTTTCTATCTGATTAATTTCTTCAGAAATATCAAGATATGCTTTTAAAACGTCATTTTCTGATATTATGCCAATCATTTCGTTATTTTTCTTATTAACAATTGGTATGCTTTCACCGACAAACTTCGATAATTTTTTTATTACAAAAATTAAGTTTGAATTTGGATCTATAATTAAAGGCTTTTTTTCTACTAAATCTTCTAGTTTAGAACTTTTTTTATTAATTAAATTTAATAGACTGATCTTACCGATATATTTGTTTTCATCTGATACTATATATCCTTCAGTTGTATTAGATTTAGTTAATAATTTGATAGCGTTTTCTGGAGATGTTGTAAGTTTCAATTTTGTATATTGACTATCAACATAATTTTTTATCAAAGCTTCATTTAAGCGAATTTGTTCTCGACCTTTTGTAATTTTAACTCCTCTTGAAATAAGCTGTTTGTCAAACACGCTATTTGCAAAAATTCTACTAGTTATGAAAGAACAAACTACAATTGGGAAAGTTGCAGCTATTGCATATTCATAAGATCCAGTAAGTTCTAGAACTAAAATTATAGCAGTTAAAGGTGCTCCAATTACTGAGCTAGATACAGCTGCCATTCCTGAGACTGCAAGTACAGAAAGTAGATCTGGATTTGCTGATGTGACTGGCAATTGAAATACTATTGCGCCTAAAACTCCTCCCAAAAAAAGAGCAGGCGAGAATAATCCACCAAAAAAACCAAATCCTACACAAATTGAAGTTAGGATTAATTTTCCTAGCAAAAGAGCAAAGAGATATCCGAATAATAACTGGCTTGTTATAACAGACATTAAAATATCAGTGCCCAAACCTAAAACTTCACTAAAAACCATTCCACATATTCCACAAGCAAATCCAGCAATTATTGGAGCTTGCCAATTTTTAATATTAATTTTGGTTGGAATGGTACCCGTAAATAGTACTAGTTTCATAAAAAGTATTGCTACAATTGCAGCTAATGGGCCAATAATCCCTAGGCTTATTATTATATCACCCATATCAAAAGGAATAGCAGTAAGTAGAAGTGGAGGGCTGACGATTCCAATTTCTGTTGCAGAAAAATTGGCTGCCATTGATGAAATTGCTAGAGCAGCAACTGCCTTCATAGAAAAATGTCTTAATACAGTTTCATGAGCAAAAATTATACCTGCTAAAGGAGCGCCAAATCCTGCAGAAATAGCCGCCGCAACACCACTACCAATAATGATATCATGAGGAATTTTAGGTATAAATTTTTGTCGTCTAATATATGATGAAACAGTTGCACCAAAATGTACAAGAGGACCATAAATACCTACTGAAGCACCGCCACTTATTGATATAAATGATGCTAATGTTGATCCAAAACCACCTTTTAAATCTAAAATACCTGCATGGTGATGTGCAGCATAAATTGTATCAGCAGGACCAAACCATCTTGGTAGTTTGAGTTTATACATTAACAGTCCAACTAAAAGAGAACTTGGGACACATATCAATAATGGAACCAAATTAAGTGATAAATTTCCAATATCGACTAATACTATAAAATTTTCATTATTAAATAAGAAATCATATATATTTTTTGCGCTAATAATAAAAAGTTGCGCAACAAAAGAAATAATAGTGCCAACTATTGCTGCAATAACTAATAAAGCTAAGCTTTCTCTAATCTCTTTTATGTTTATTTTTTTAAACATTATGAGCTCCAATAGAATTACTACATAATTTTAATTGATTGTCATTTTAAATTAATTGAAATTTATTAATCCAAGAAAATTTTCTTAATTAAAGGCATAAAAATTGCAGTATTACTGCCGTATTATAAAGTTATAACTATTATTTAGGTTTTTTATGGCTGTAGATTATTTAAGTGCAATTAATCAAGGTGGTAGTGGTTTAAATATAACCCAAATTGTTGATAGTCTTGTACAAGCTGAACAGGTCCCTCAAGAAAACCAAATTCAGTCTAAAATTGATGCTAGAAATACTGCTATTTCTGCAATTGGTGAGATAAAAAGTGCTTTATCTAAACTTTCTACGTCTTTAAATACTCTAACTGGGAACACTTCTTTAAAAGTAAGCTCAACTAGTTCAGCAGTAAGTGCAACTATCTCAGATCCGTCTACCGCGGTAGCTATAAATTCTAGTATAAGCATCTCATCACTTGCAAAAGGACAAACATTAGCTTTTGAAGATTACGCATCAAATACTTCACTTGTTGGCGCAGGAAGTTTGGTTTTAGAGAGAGGAGATTGGTCGTCAGGAAGTTTCGTTGCTAGTTCAACTGTAACGTCAAAAACACTTACAGTTACAGAAACTGATACTTTAGAATCACTGAAGGATAAAATAAATGCACTTAACTATGGTGTAACAGCAAGTGTTTTAGGCGCAGGTGACGATACATATACACTTGTTTTAAAATCACAGAACGGAAAAGAAAATGCGTTAAGAGTTACAGCTACAGAAAGTCCCTCAGGATCAGGGTTAGCTACTATTGATAATACGTCAACGAATGGATCAAAACAAAAAGTTGCTGGAACTGATGCTTCTTTTACCGTTGATGGTATTTCATTAACTAGGTCATCAAATAATATTTCAGATCTTTTTACGGGTTATGATGTAAATTTACTTGCATCTACATCATCTAATGGAGTAGATACTCCAGCAAATTTAACTGGCTCTGTAGATACAACCTCTGCAACAACTAACTTACAAACTTTTGTAACTGCAGTTAATGATGCAAGAACATTGTTAAACGAAAAAACTTTTAGAGGATCAGCCTCAGAAGAGGCTGGTGAATTATCTGATGATCCGGTAGTTAACAGTATTCAAAATCGACTAAAATCTCTTACTTCGTCGCAACTAACAGGATTTGGTGCAAATGGTGTATATCTTTCTAATTTAGGTGTTAGAACTGAAAAAGATGGATTACTAAGTCTCAATACTACTGTATTAGAAAATGAATTAAAAAATAACCCTACATCATTAGATGCTATTTTTAATTCAATGTATTCTTCTTCTTCAAGTTTATTATCTGTAAGTGGGGGTACAAACTCTAAACCTGTTGCAGGGTCTTATGCATTTCAAATGACAGCATATGTATCAGGTGCTTTTACTGGCCTTGTAAGTAATGACACATCTCCAGAAGTAACTGCCTCTAATAATACTATTCAGATAACTGTTGATGGCACTCAGTCAGGATCAGTAACCGTTCCTGCAGCTCATTATACTTCTGAAGCAGCACTTGCTACAGCTATTCAAACAGCAATAAATGCAGACAGTACATTAAGTGGGGCTGGGAAATCAGTAATTGTCACTCATGCCAATGGTAGCTATTCAATTAAGTCAGGATCTATTGGTTCATCATCTTCGATGGTTATAAATGCAATAGGAAGTAATCTTGACGGGTTTCTTAAGTTTGTAGGCTCAACTGATGCAGATAATATTGGAACATCTCAAACTGGAACTGCCAGTACCGCTTTAACTCTAAATGGAGCGTCAGTTACAGCAACCGATCCTGATGGATTAGTTGATAATGAAACTCTTGGTAGTTCAGGTAATTTTACACTTGATGGTGCACAAACAACTTCAACAAGTCCTAGATCAGCTACTGATTTAAATTCATTTGTAACTATAGGAAGTTCAAATAATTTATCATCAGTAACATTCACCATTACAGGCACAGATATTAATGGGACATCTCAAACTGAAACTATAACTGGTCCTACAGCTGGAAATACTGTTGTTGGTACAAAAATTTTTAAAGACATTACACAAATTTCTTCAAATGCAGGCGCTTCAGCAGTAAATATAGGTACAAAATCAGCTTTTGTTGATCTTACAGGAAAACGACCATCAATCGTAAGTGTTGGCGGTGATGAGAGTGGTAAAACTTTCACTGTTGTTGGAACTGATTTATCTGGTAACGCTCAAACTGAAGTTATTACAGGACCAGCGGCTAATGCAACAGTTCTTGGTTCTAAAACATTTCAAACAATTTCATCAATTACTCCATCAGCTAACACCTCAGGATCTGTGACATTAGGTTTTACAGGAGCTGGGATTACAACTACTGGTGTTACAGGTTCAGCAACATTGGACGGCGTTTCAATGTCAGCAGATATTAATAATAATACTTTTACAATTTCATCAGGAAATGCAGCAGGATTAAAAGTAAAGTATTCTGGTCTTGGTGCAGATGCAACTCTTTACTATGGCCAAAGTTTGATCGAAAAACTAACTTCATTTTTAACTGACACTCTTAACACCTCAAACGGGCAACTTGCAACGAGAGAAACTACAATTAATCAAGAAGTGACAGATCAATCAGCATTATTAATTGATTTAAATTCTCAAATGGAATCTCTCAGAAATAGATATATTCAACAATTTACGAGTATGGAACAAACTGTAACAAGTTTAAAATCAACTGGTGAATATTTAACGAACTTATTCGAAGCTATGAATAAAGACGATTAGGGCTAATTTTAGCTCAAATCTTAAATCTTTGTTATTTTTTTTCTTTATGAAATTTAAATCCTAAATCTTTATAAGTTATTGTTTTTATGGAGTTATTTTTTGAGTTCTTCTCTCTTAAACAATGTTAATTTATTGTTTTCTATTAAATTTTTTTTTTTTATGACAAAAAAATTAAAGTTTTTTTCAGGTGGCCGTATCTATTTATGAACAGCTTTTTGTGAATATTAGAGCGTAGCAATGATAATTTTTCTCACTAAGCGATGTTCACATACTTTTAACATCACATGGAGTTATGATTATGAATAGCATTCATACTAATATGGGCGCTCTAACTGCTCAAAAAAATATGCAAGTACAAAACGAAAGACTTGATGAAGCAATGGAAAGATTGTCATCTGGTCTTAGAATCAATTCAGCCGCTGATGATGCTGCAGGATCTGCTATTGCTTCTAAAATGGAAGCTCAGGTCAGAAGTTTAGATGTAGCTATAAGAAATTCTTATGACGCTATATCTATGACACAAACTGCTGAAGGTGCTCTTGGAGAAATGGAAAATATTCTTCAAAGAGTACGTGAACTTGGTGTTCAGGCCTCTAACAGTACTCTTTCAGCAAGTGATCGTAAAATGATCCAATCTGAAGTTGATGCTCTTATCAAGGAAATTGATAATATTGCAGAAAGCACTCACTTCAATAATGTTAAGTTATTAAATGGTGACAATGCTGATGTAACTTTCCAGATAGGTATCAATGGAGTTAATGCCCTTAATGTAAATCTACAAAATTCTGATTCTACTTCTTTAGGTCTTAAAGGTGCAACAGGCGTAACTACTCTAACTAGTGAGAGAGTTGCTAAAACAAATCATTCTACAGCTGCTATTGCTGCTGCTGATGTAAAAATCAATGGTTTTAACGCATTTTCAGCTGATTTCAGTGATAACCTTGTAGCAACTACAGTAAACACAGCAAAATCATACGCCGATGCTATAAATCTTAATACTGGAGTTCATGGTGCAGAAGCTAATGCTTTTAATACATTGACTTCAGCTGCTATGGGTACCTTTAATATGTCACAGACCTTTACTATTAATGATTTAACTGTGGCTCTTGCATCTTCTTATGCAGAACTAACAGATAATATTAACGAAGCTGTATCTGGTATTGAGGCTAAACTAAACTCTGATAACACTATTACTTTATCAAATACTACTGGTGCTGATATTGAAATGGGTGCTAATGCAAGTACTGTAGGATTTACACAAGGTACTTACACAGGTTTTGTTGAGTTAAAAAATCTTGATGGATCTGGGGTTACCATAGAAGCAGGATCTGCAACAAATGGTTATACTAATGGAACAGGTACTTTTGCTGACGTTAACGCATTAGGTTTTAATGAGTTCAGTAAAGCTGGTGTTTTAGAAGGTAATACTGTAAGTGGAACTGCCCTAGTAGCCAATGAGCTAAAGATAAATGATGTATTTATCGGAGAGTCAGTATCTGGTTCAGCTACTCATATTGCAGCTGCTATCAACGAAAAAACAGAAGATCACGGTGTGACTGCAGACTCAAATAATGCTGTTACTCTTACCTTTGACTTTGAAGCTCAACCAAGTTCAAATACAGCATTTAAATTAAATGGACAGGCCGTTGATCTTACAACTGCTGTAAGTGCTGCAAATGTTGTGAGTGCTATTAACTCTGCTGCAATCGGTGATTTGAGAGCAGAAGCATCAGTAAAAACTGGTACTGTTAAAGTTACAAGTGCATCAGGTGTTGATATTGTCGTATCAAATAGTGACAATGACTTCTTAACTGCTGCTACTGATATCCACGGCACATCAATTACTACAGGTCTTGGTAATGGTGCTTTTGATCTTGATGGATTGGTTGACGGCGGTACAACTACAACTCAGGACGCTATTCTTGATTTATCAGGTAGCCCATTAGTTGGTGAAGTTGTTAATGCTAGAGTTGTTCTGTCATCAACAGCTGTTGCCAATATGAGTGGTAACAGTGCTAAACTTACAGTTACTGGTGAAGACGCAACAGGTGCAACTATTACAGATGTACTTGATTTTATTAACTTTACGGCATCAGCTAAGAAAGATGTTGGTACTGTTGTCTTCCATAAGATAACTCAAGTTCAAATTACAGGGGGTGCCGTTGCTAACGCTGGCGGTGGTTATGATATCGGGGTAATTGGTGCAACAACAGCTAATACTGCAGTGGGCCTTGATGTAACTTCTCTTGGTACTGTTACAACAACTAATGGTGCAACAAGTCTAAAAAGTGATATTGCATTAACTGCTGCTGGTGGTAATAAAGTTTCAACTAACTTCACTGCTGGTTCAACAGCTAACACATCAGATAATTTATTTGGTGCGGTAATTGTTCTTGAAAGTGCAACTGACTTCTCAAGTAACTCAACAGTATTTACAATCACAGGTACTGATGCAGATGGTGCAACTATTACAGAAGATATCACTTATGCATTGAATGCTGGAATGGTTCACGGAACAAAAGCATTTCATACTGTAACTAAAGTTGCAACTGATGTAGTTGTTCAAGGTGACGTTACTGTTGGAACATATCAGGTTGGAGATAGGATTGAGGCGAAGGGTGCTTTACAGCTTTCAAATTCTTCTAGTACTCCAATTAAGATAGAAGCAGTAGGTACTGATATTACGACTGCATTGGCATCAGGTGGTACAGTTGATACTATATTAGATAAAGTTGGTGTAAGAAACCAAAGCCAATCTTTTGAAGTGACAGGCACAAGTGTATCAATGGAAACATTAGCCGGTGCAAATGCTTCGTTAGCATTAATTGACAAAGCGATTGACACAGTATCACTATTTAGATCATCATTTGGAGCTGTTGAGAACCGTATTGATGCATCTATAAACAACTTGACAACTTTGAAAGTCAACACAGAAGCTGCAAAATCAAGAATAGAGGATGCAGATTTTGCAAAAGAGACATCACAGATGACAAAGAGCCAGATTTTATCTCAGGCTGCTACATCTATGTTAGCTCAGGCAAATGCTTCTAAGCAAAACTTATTAGCCTTATTACAAGGTTAAACCTTATTAGCTCACCATAGGATATATTGGGGACTAAGAAGAGAAAAAACCACCCTTCGGGGTGGTTTTTTTACATATAGATATCTACACAATAATTACTGAATTATAAGATCAATTATCACTAATTTTAATGTTTTACATGGCATATTATTTGCTAATTTTGAAGTAAAAGATAAAGGTTTTTAAATGTTAGCAAAATTGTCTGTAGATCAGAAGCTTATGAAGGCAAAATCATTTGAAAAGAAGGGTAATTTTTTAGAGGCTGAAAAACTATACAATAATATTTTAGAGAATTTTAAAAGTAATAAAAGAGCTTATTTTGGGCTAGAAAATTTAAAAAAGATTAAAAAAAATAATGTAAATTTAAAAATCTTACCTCAAGAAAAAATCAATGATTTAGAAAGATTGTATAATCTAGGAAAGTTTTCATTAACATTCAAAAAAGCAAATTCACTATCTATTCAATATCCAGATACATTAATGCTTTGGAATATCTTAGGAGCATCTGCATTACAAATAGGAATGTTTGACAATGCAATTACTGCATTTAAAAAAGTAATTTTAATTAATCCTAATCATGTAGATGCTCATAACAATTTAGGGGTAGCTTTAAAAATTCAAGGTGCGTTTGATGAAGCCATAGAATCATTTCAACGAGTGTTAAAAATTAAATCTGATTATGTTGATGCTTATTATAATTTGGGTAATATTTTTTGGGAACAAGGAAAGTATAATGAATCTATCGAATCTTTCAAAAAATCAATATTGTTGAAGCCTAATTATGCTGAAGCCTATTGCAATATGGGAGTAAGTTATAAAGACCAAGGTAAGTACGATGAGGCTATTGAAGCATATAAAAAATCTATATCAATTAAGCCTGATAACGCCCGTGCATTTTCAAATATAGGTAGTGTTCTTCAAAATCAAGGTGAGTTTGAAAAAGCAATACAGGCGTATAAAAATTCAATATTGCTTGACCCTAATTTAGCTGACACACATAAAAATCTAA
>CACBMD010000012.1 GCA_902539895.1 uncultured SAR116 cluster alpha proteobacterium | reverse complement strand
ATCGGTATTAGTTGGAAAAGTAATAATATGGATAAAAAGCGTCTACCAAATTATGCTACTATATCTGAGTTATATCCAGTTCTTAAACTTCCCGACATAACATACATTAATCTACAATATACTGATTTCGCAAATGATTTAACCAATATAAAAAAAGAGCTTGGAGTAACAATACACAACTTTGATGATTTGGATCATTTTAATAATATAGATGACGTGGCCGCACTCTATGCAGCACTTGATATGGTCATATCAATTAAATCTACAATACCATTAATCTCAGCGGGAGTTGGCACGTTAACTAAACTAGCAAATTGGAAACAGAGTGCTTGGAATAATATTTTGTTAAATCCAAGAGGTCCGTTAGTTCAAATTTATGAAAGAAATACTTGGGAAACTTGGGATAATGTATTTAGTTCAATTGCTGAAGATATTTCTAAAATAATTAAAAATTGGAGTTTTTGATGAATAAAATAGCCATTATACCAGCAAGGTCGGGTAGTAAACGCTTACCAAAAAAAAATTATAAGTCTTTTAATTCTAGAACTTTAGTTGAAATTGCAAGAGATAAGTGTCTAGCTTCTGGTATTTTTGATAAAGTTATCATAAGCAGTGATGATCCATTTTTTGAACAACTTGTTAATTGTAATAAAGTAGGGTTCATACAAAGAACAGAAAAATTAGCTGGTGATAATGCAACAACAGATATGGTAATGGATTTTTTCTTTGAAGAGCTTCCTTCTTGCGATACAATATTATGGGTCAATAGTGTAAGCCCTTTGCAAACGATAGAAGATATAAAAAATTGTGGGTTACGTTTGCACGATACCAATGTAGATTGTGTTATGGCAATCAATACCTTATATCAACATTGTAGTATCTCAAACAATCCAATCAATTTTAATCCTAATAGTCCATTTGAAAAAACACAAGATCTAGAACCTATTCAAAGATACATATATAGCTGTATGGGATGGAGAAGGGATACTTACGTAAAGTCAAGAATGGAAGGTTTTAAAGGATTGTTTCCAGGCAACATGTCACTTGTTGAAGTAAGCACGCTTGCTGGTATGTTAATAAAGTATGAAGAAGACTTTATTATTTGTTCTAAAATTGAAGAATCATTGAATTATGTACAAAATGTGGATATTCCCAAAGAAATTCATATAACTCAATAGTATAAATTTTTCGCTAAAGCATAATATGTTACTACTAAACTAAAATTTATATACTATCTAATACGCAATTGAGAAATATAAAACTCGATGAATAAAATCAATATTAGTCGAGACTTTTTATTTTAATTAAACAATAATATTAGTAGGTTATTTAAATCTAACCAGAGTTAACTTCAATATTTTTAAGTTGATTAGAAGTTAGAAATGCTACTTGTACACAAGATTATAATAATTAATTTTAACTTTCTTAATGAAGATAATTTAGTTTTTCTTAACTAAAATAATTATATTCATGCTTATGAGAAAGAACCATTTTAGTAGTGGTTCGCTCTGGTTAACGGGGATAATTAGTGATGCTATATAATTTACTGCTGTAATAATTGAAGCACATTTTGTTGTGCTTTTCCTGCTTGTGCTATCATTGCCATTGCAGATTGTTGTAAAATTTGTGCCTTAGTCATCCTTGCAGACTCTTTTGCAAAATCAGCATCTTCAATTCTACCTCTTGAAGCTTTAGTGTTTAGGGCTACGTTTGACAAATTATCAATTGCTTTTTCCATTCTACTCATTAAAGCACCAAGTTTTGCTCTTTCTTTATGAATTCTGTCAAGGGACCTATCTAGAACGCGTAAAGCATCAACTGAAGATTGTCTTGTTAGCAAACTTACACCTGATAACTTATCTAATGACGCAGCACCAGGTGATGCCTCAAATAGACCTTTTCCATCTTCACCGACTACAGTGAAACTGTTGCTAGATGACATTTCAAGTTGACCTGTAATAATAACAGAATCTGCACCTTTTACACCGATTTTGATAGCACCAGTAGTTGTGTCAGAAGGCGTGATTGTATGAATTGTTTTAAATATACGTCGGCCAGTTACAGTTTTATTAGCTTCAGGTCCTGTAATGATTTCAGTAAGAGAAGTGCCATCCATACCAGTTCCAACGACTGTAAATGTTTTAGCAGACTCATCACTAGCAGAGCTTGTAATTGTTACAAGTATAGACTCATTAGCAATAGTATTTTTTACACCAACTCTAATTTTTGCATCACTATCTGTTGTTGAAGGTTTTACACTGGCAACTGTTCCATAAATCTTTGTAGAGGTTAATGTTTTTGGATATGTACTTCCTGTATGACCGGGAATTGTTTCAGTTTGTTCATTGCCATATACATCTGTTCCAGTTATTACAAAATTTGCACTTGATGCAGCAGTTGAAGTAATTGTAATAAATGAATTAAGAGTAGCTGTTGCATCCACCATAACTAGACTTTCAGAGCCAGTAAAACCAGCAGCAATTGTTTGTTCATCACAAACTTTATTATCGTCAGTAGCAAGTGAGAGGGGTCCAGTTAGTGTAAATCTTGAAGACATGTCTTTAATAGAGTCACCATTTGCGTGATTTGCCGCTGTTGAAGTAATTGTATCAACAGTTACTCCTCTTGTAACTCCAGTGAAAGATGTAGCCGTTACACCTGTATAAGTAACAAATTCATTACCTATTTGTAAAGTTCCAGCAGTAGGAAACCCAGTTGTGTCACCCACATTCAATGTTGTTTCAGATAATGTCAATGCCTGGGTAATAGCAGCTGCTGGCTCATGGATAGCCGCTGTTGTACTACTTGCTGCTCTGGTTACTCCTGTAAGAGTTGATCCTGTTTTTCCAGTGTATGTAAAAAATTCATTACCAATTTTAACAGCTCCAGATGCGGCTAAGTTAGTAGTGTCTGCTTTTATAACACCAGAACCAGCCATTGTATCCTTACTACCAATTACTTGCGTGACTGCTGCACTATGTGCATGATTAAATGCAGTACTACTTTCTCTAGCCCTTAATACTCCTGTTAAGTTATTACCATTTTTTCCAGTATATGTAAAAAATTCACTTCCTATTTTAATTGTTCCAGCTGTTGTAAAATTTGATGCGTCTGCAAGCGTAATTGTGCTCAAAGCTGCTGTACCCATTGGGTTACCACCACCATTAAATGTACTAGCAACTGAAGTTAATGTGGTTGCCCCTGTTACAGTTAAAGAAGTTTCAGTTGGTGTTGCTCCAATAACTGTGTCAGTGGTTGTTATTGTTCCTGAAAACAAACCATCATCATCAGTTGTCGTTACATTTGTATCTCCGAGAGATACTGGGTCACCTGCTACAACTTCATTATTATCCAAACTAGTAACTAATAAAGTTCTTCTTGTACCTGTTGTTGTTGTATCTCCTCCAAAATTTACATCACCTAATTTAATATCATAACCTTCGTTTTGCACTAAAATCATTGATGATTTGTCTGTTGAAAGGGTAGCTGTTACACCAGTAGTAGTGGTATAATTATTAATTGAATCCCGTAATTCAGATAATACAGAACTTCCTTCATTGTTATTCAGTGTAACATTTGCAGCTATTGTAACGGCTGTTGTATTTTTACCTTGTATACTAAATGATAGGCTTGTTTGGCCATTATAAGCATCATCCAAAGTTTTAGCTTGAAGTTTAAGTTGAGTAGAAGCTATGGCTGAAACTCCAGTGGAGTCAAAAACTGCATTAACAGAAGTAGCGATGTCTCTTACATTAGATCCAGCTGCTGCTGTAACAGATGAGCTTCCAAGAATGCCATGAACTGTAAATGATTCTGCCTGTACCAAATTGGTTTCTGATGTATCTGCAACAGCATAAGCATTTAATGCTAAGTTATCGTTGTCAACTGGACCACCAGTATCATCAGTCGTTTCTGTTCCCTGTGATGTTGCTTTATATGCTCCTAAACTGTCTATTCTCATTGAAGAAATTGATAATTGAGCAAATTCACGCTCATGAGTTCCAATTTGGAAACGTCTATCAGCAAATGACCCATCTAATACAGCTATTTCATTAAAAGTTGTATCTCTAGTTACACGATCTAATTCAGCCAATAATTGGTCAACTTCAGCATCTATATATGCACGTTCTTCACCATTATAAGTATCTGATGCTGATTGAATAGCTAGTTCTCTTATTCTTTGTATAATTGATGAAGATTCATCCAATGCACCTTCAGTAACCTGTGCCATAGAAATAACGTCAGCAGCATTTCTTACTGATTGCTCCAATCCTCTAATCTGTGCAGTCATCCTGTCAGCAATTGCAGCACCGGCTGCATCATCACCAGCATGATTAATACGTTTTCCAGATGACAAACGTTCCATCGAAGTTGTCATTTCGCGTTCTGTTGCATTTAATTTGTTAAGTGCAAACTGAGCTGCGGAGTTAGTATTTACTGTTGGCATTTTAATCTCCAAATTAATTTCGTAGGAAATCACTGCAATTGTTATGCCAAAATTTAACTAATTTTACTTAAGCTAATTTTTCAAAAGATTTTTTTAATTGCGTAATATTATTAGGAACAGTGCTTATCATATTATATCGCGCAACTATTTCATTGTGGAAATATGAAGGAGATAAAGAAGCCCGGGATCTTATAAAACTTTCTGTAAGTGACCCATTACTCGCGGTCTGATTATTAACATATACATGTCTGATAAAATTTGGAGGTTCATTATTTAAAGCTCTTTTTGGAACCCCAGTCTCAGTTACAATTCTACCCGTTGTTGGCATACTGTTTGCAGTTAGACTAGAGCTTTCATTCCTTAGAGGTCTAGAAGCATAAATCTCATTAATAGCATATGGATTTTGTAAATTATTATTAATCATAATGTAAATAAACATAAAAACTATGAAAAATCAAATTTTTGACACTTATTTATTAAAGTTGAGACTGTTTAATGACAAATAGCCAATATATTGATGCATACAAAAAGACACAGCAATCATCTAATTCTGTTACATCTTCTCACGAAATAGTAAGAACCTTGATGAAGGAATTAGTAAATTCAATGCAGAAAATTGTTTTAGACATTCAAGACGAAAGAAAAAGAAAACAAGATCAATTTTCAGTTGATAAAGATTTTGAAGAAAAATATGCACGTCAAAAGTCCAAAAATCTAACTAAATCACTTTCTATTATTTATGGTCTACAAACTAGCTTAGATTTTGATAAAGCTATAGAAATTGCTAATAATTTATTTCAATTATATGAGTACTGTCGTCATGAAATTATTAAGGGCTTTAGTCAAAAAATTGAAGAGGGGATTATCAAAGCTATTGATGTTATAAAACAAATTATGGAAGGATGGGAAGAAATACCATCTTTAGAGAAATAAAGATGGATAATCTTAACTCAGATCTAGATTTATTGGAAAATCTATCAAAAAAAATTTCAGATTTAATTTATAATAATGAGTTTTCTCAGATTTCTTTTATTGACGTTCAACGAAGAGCATTAATAAAAAAAATTATAGAAAGCGAAAGTAAAAAAAATGCCATCAAGAAAAGAATTGGTAAACTATTAGAAAATAATATTGAAAATATAAAAGCTACAGAAAATAAATTACAAAATCTGTCAAAAAATCATAATAAATTCAGCAAAAGACTCAAAGCATATTCATCAATTAAATATTAATCAGATATATAATTATATTTTTTTAAAAAAAATTAAACAAATTGCATTTTCAGTCGTAATTACTGCCGTAATATTAATATAATTCGTGGAGGAATTTATTTATGCTTAATATTGGTAATTTGTCTGCTTCTCAATTTATTCAAAGAAATATGGCTAATCAAATTAAGGAGATAACTGAGAGTACAGAGAGGTTGTCATCCGGTAAAAGAATTAATAATGCTTCAGATGATCCATCATCAATTGGTCCCATTTCTAGACTTAATGCACAAATTTTATCACTGCAAGAAGCAATTTCAAATGGAGGGGAAGGAAAATTACTTACCCAAACTGCAGATAGTGGACTGAGTTCAATAAATAATATACTTGCTCGAATACGAGAACTAGTAGTGCAAGGAAGTAGCACAACCTTGACCACTGCAGACAGAAATACATTACAGGTTGAAATAGATGCTTATTTAACTGAAATAGATGCTTTAACTAAATTAATAAAATTTAATACTATGAAATTGTTAGATGGAACTAACGATAAGATAAGTTTTTTAATTGGAGAAACTAAGGATGATATAGTTTCTATTGATCTAGTTAAGTCTGATAGCACAGCACTAGGTTTATCTGGAGCGTCAGGTGTAAAAGAGTTTACCAGTGGACGAGTAACAGGATTTACTTACAATAATAATAATCTTGCAGCTAGTGATATTAAAATTAACTCACAAAACGCCTTAGCAGCAAACTTAACTGATAACTTATCATCAGGAAACAATACAGCAGCTGCACTGGTTACTGCTATTAACGCTAATTCCAATACCCACGGTGCTACAGCAACAGGTTTTAACAAACTCACTTCTGCTGCAAAAAGCTCTTTAAGCATGAGTAATAGTTTTACAATTAATACTAATATAATATCAATTCAAACAAGTTTAGAAAATTTAGTTACTGAAATAAACCAAGAAGCTGGAGGTGTAACAGCTACACTTAACTCAGATAATACAATTACATTATCGAATACTACCGGTAATGACATTGTTATTGGTGGCAATGCTCCAACTGATGCTGGGTTTACTGCAGGTACCTATTTAGGATATATAAAGTTGGAAAATGTTGATGGTACATTTGTTAAAATTGAAGCTATGACAAAAGCTAACGGATATGTATCCAATAGTGGAAACATTGACGATATAGCAAGATTTGGATTTAATGAAGTTGATTCTAATACAGTTATTAGATCAGATTTAGTATCAACTAATGCTCTTACAACATCTCATGACATTAAAATAAATGACGTTGTAATTGGCGCATCTGACAGTGCATCTGCCGCGGCTAAAGCTATTGCAATTAACTCTGTTTCATCATCAACTAATGTATCTGCATCTGGAGATAATTTAGTAACACTAGACCTGAATTTTTCAGAGGCTTCTACTGCTGCTTCTAATATAAGTATTAATGGAAATGCTATAAATTTCTCTAGTGTAACTAACGAAACTGAGACTATAACAGCCATTAATAATGCTTCTATTGGGGATATTGTTGCATCTGCTAACTTAAGTGGAGAAGTTCAACTTGCAAGTGCCAGTGGTGCTGACATTGTAATTGCTCATGCTGGAACTCCTGGTGTTTTTTTTGATGGTCATACTGATGCAACAGGAGCAACCATTTCAGTTGGTAGCTCAGTTACATTCAAGGGCCAAATACTTCTTACTCATACAGCTGGTGATGTAATTAAAATCTCTGGTGATGATGTAGGTGAACTTGGATTTCAGGCACAGGCTTCAAGCAGTGCTTCTACACCTGGATCAATAATATCTGTATCAAGTTCTTCAAATGCAACCTCTGCTTTAACAAGCATTGATAACGCAATTGATACAATTGCCAATACAAGAGCAAAATTTGGAGCAAGTGAAAATGCAATTGATCATAAATTAAATTTTTTACTTGATGCAAAGAATAATTCTTCTTCAAGATTATCTAAATTAGAGGATGCTGATTTTGCTCTTGAGACAGCAAGACTTACCAAGGCACAAATAATGTCAAAAGCTGCTTCTTCAATGCTTGCACAAGCTAATGCAGGTGGGGATGTTTTCTTAAGATTGTTAAATTAAAAGTATTTTTTGCACAATTTAATTATAAAAGATTTCAGTAATATTAAATGTATCGCTAATTATAATTTTAAACAAGATTTGAAGCAAGAGTTAGGTAAAAAATTTTAAAATAATTGGTGGTACTGATAAATAAAAAAATTATGTTTCTAGTAAAAAATATAAGTTAAATTCTTATCATTTAAAATTTAAGTTTTTTGAACCCAAAATTGATACATCTCTCTAAATATATCCATATTTGATTTTTCTAACTCGTGCCAATTGTCTAAATCAAGTATGTTTCTCTTATTATTGAAGAAACTATTAAATTTATTGTTTAAATTATCCTTTTCTGTAATATATTTGTCGTCAAAACCAAGAAAAGATAGTTTCAAATCCTTTAAACAAGATTTTATTTCTGGTAATGTAAATTGATGTTCTTTAACATGAAAAATCAAATCCCTTAATTCACTCATAACAAAAAAGTCTTCAAATGTAGAAAAAATATTCTGAAAATTTTTGTTATGATTGATCATATTATTTCTAAATTCTCTTATCTCTTTATTGTAATCTCTAATATCCTGATTTGCATATTTATCCTGATAGAGTCTAAGTTCACGTCTGGCAATTCTGCTGTATAAAGCAATTCTCATCAATCCTTTATCTTTTAGCGCATCGTTTAATTGATGCCATCCTTCCATCGGTTTATTAAGATGATGTAAAACTCCAGAACATATAATTATATCAAATTTAGTATTTAATTCTTTTATATTTAGAAGATCGCATTGATAAAAATTTATATTGTTTAAATTATGCTCTTTAGCTTTACGTATAGCATAAGATAAACTCGATTTACTCAAATCTATTGCAGTTACGTCTAAATTTTTTATAGCAGATGTTAACATTATTGGCTCTCTACCAGTACCACAACCGGCAACTAGTACCTTTAATGTATGGACTTTATTTGTTTTATATTCTTTAAAATATATTTTTTTATAATTTAAATATTCCTTGATGGTGTATTTTTTTGGGCTTAATGGTAAATTTTTCCATTTTGGATATGGATTATCTTCATATTGTGACTTAACTTGATTAGAAATATGATTTTCTATTTGTCCTATATCAACAATATTTTTTTTGATTTTATTTTCAATTGCAGGAAGAGTTACAAATATTTCCTTAATTTTTAAGAACTCAAATGGAAAATTTAATTTACTTATAAATTTATATTTCTTTAAATCACGATAACTTCCAAGTATAAGTAAGCTCATAAAGTTAGAAGTTGAATTTTTTGCAATTTCTTTTTCAATCTCATGCTCTAAGTTTTTAATTAAAAGAGTTTCATTTTCATTTTCATATACAATATATTCACCAATATAATTTTGTAGTGCAATAGATTGAATTAATTTATTAATTTCTAATTTTGACCCAATATTTTTTCGGTTTATTAGCAAATACTCTCTTAATTTTCGAATAAATCTCTCAAATTTTAAATTAGTTGTAATAAAGCCTTCTAGACATAAATGTGTTAACTTTATTTTTGAAAAAGATACTAATGTTTCTATAAAGTTATTTGTTAAGGGACGATTTTCATTTATATGTAGGTTAATTTCTTTGAATGTAGGATTTAGTATTAAAAAATTCACTGCATTTTTATGAATTACTTTCATTTGTAGTTCATTAAAATTAAGCTTATCGGATAATATTAATTCGTATGCTTCAAGCCATAAAGTATTAAATTCTGAAAAGCTAAATTCTAACAAAATACTATTAAGATTATCAAAAAGAACCTTATTCTCACGATTCAATGAAAATGCCTTCTTAAAACATTTAAGAGCGGATATGATATCTTTTTTATTTTTATATATTTTACCTAAATTACAAAATGCTTGAGCATTTTTATTATCTAAAATTAGGGCTTTTTGGAATTTTTTTTCTGCCTCATCTTCTTCATTTTTGTTATATAATATAGCACCAATAGCGTTATATAAATTTGAATTTTTATTATCTTTTTTTAATTCGTCTTCAGCTAAGTTTAATGCCTTCGAAAATTTTCCATCAAGCATTAATTTATTTATTAACAACAATTTTTCTTGAGAGGATGAATTTCGAGATGTAATCTTTGAAGAAATTGTGTTATTATAATTTTTTAAACCACTGTACATTAAATTAGTATTAGCAGACTTACCATTATTAAATATTTGTGTTGGTTTAGAAAAATTTTCTTTTAAATTTTCCATATGTATTCCTTTTATTTTTCTTTAATCAGCAAAATACATGCCGAAATAGCGAAAAATTTTAACTTACGTTAATGGAATATTTTTTCATTTTTTCAATTAATGTAGTTCTTCTAAGTTTTAATTTATCTGCTGCAAGAGCTACCTTGTTATTTGTTTTCTCAAGTGCTTCTTCAATTAAAACAATCTCTACATCTTGAAGATGTCTTCTTATGTCAATTTCATCGTAAAAAGAAAACCAATTTTTATAATTCTTAGGGTGTGGCAAGTAATCTTCCAGATTATTTGTTTGATCATTTCCTTCAAGATTAGTTATTCCACTTAAATCAGATGTCATGTCCCACAATGCTTCTTGTTCTTCAGCAACAGTTGGAACTTTCAGTCTTAGTAAATTTTCATAAATATTAGTGCTGGTGATTTCTTTTCCAGGGAAAATAATACAAGCTCTTTCAATTACATTTTTTAACTCACGAACATTACCAGGCCAGTTGTGTTTGCATAAAGCAGTTATAGCATCTGGAGTAAAGATTGGCTTTTGTGTTTCATCTACATTTAGATTACTTAAGAGTGTTTTTTGCAAACTTGGTATGTCAGTTCTTCTCTCAGCTAGTGAGGGTACATTGATTGGAAGGACATTGATCCTAAAAAATAAGTCAGCTCTGAATTCACCATTTTCTACTTTTTTTTCAAGATCCCTATGTGTTGCACAGATCAATCTTAAATCTATTTTTATATCTTGTGCGCCACCGACTCTTTGTATAGTTTTGCTTTCAATAGCTCTTAAAAGTTTAGCTTGAAGAGGTAAGGGCATGTCGCCAATCTCGTCAAGAAAAAGAGATCCTCCACTAGACTGTTCAAATCTTCCTTTTCTTTGCTTGTCTGCACCCGTAAATGATCCTTTTTCATGTCCAAAAAGTTCTGATTCAAGTAACTCAGACGGAATTGCCGCACAGTTTACAGTAATAAACGGACCTTTTTTATTTGAACACTTGTGAATTGCTTGAGCAACAATATCTTTACCAGTACCAGTTTCGCCTAAAATTAATGCTGTACTATCTGTTTGAGATACCATTGCAATCAAATTTTTCATTGATTTTGTCTCAGGACTTTCACCATCAATCATTTTATTAAGTTTATTTAATGTAGATTGATTTTGTTCTGATGGATTTGTTGATTTATCGACAACATTCATAAAAATAACCGTCAAATATTTGAAAAATTAGTGTAACTTATGTCATAATAATGACATTTTAAATAAAAAAATCAATAGATTTAGTCAATAAATAGCTTTATCTCAATTTAAAATTACTAATAAACTCTTATCAACTAGAGTTTGGCAAGCTTCTTGCTTCTAAGATTTCTGATAATTTTAGGAGTATATTATGAGCCAAGTTATTGTTGTAAATAACAGTCTAAAGATCGCTAATAATTTATGTGATATTTTAGAACAAAGAGATATCACCGTTATTAAAGCAGGAGTTGGTAGCTCAAAGCCAGATTTTTTTGGAATTGATCTTGTTGGGTACCAAGCTGATACAATTGTTTGTTCAAATATTTTTGAGAAAGAAATTGGTGGCTCATCGAAATTAGTTTCAATTGCAAGACAGGCTAAATTTACAAAAATTATTATTATTGCTGATGATGGTAATTGCAATGGTGTAGAAATAAAAGACGAGTTAGGTGGTGCTATAAAAAGAATAAATATTGCAGATTATACTGATAAATATTCTTTAGAATTAATATTTAATATATGTTGTCCAAATATATCTTTTTCAGCGGGTGATACAAAAACATATGAGTTATTATCATTAGCTAGAAGAGTAGCAAGTACAGATGTAACAGTTTTCATAAATGGTCCGACAGGTTCAGGTAAAGAAGTTCTTGCAAACTACCTTCATGAAAACTCTAATAGGAAAGAAGAGCCATTTGTTGCAGTGAATTGTGCAGCAATTCCAGAAAACATGTTAGAAGCTATTCTTTTTGGTCACGAAAAGGGAGCCTTTACTGGTGCCTCAAATGCAAATAAAGGTATTTTTAGAGCTGCAGACAAGGGCACTTTACTTTTAGATGAAATTTCAGAAATGCCTTTATCTTTACAGGCAAAATTACTTAGAGTATTGCAAGAAAGAAAAGTGACACCTGTTGGTGGGCAAAGGGACATTGATGTAGATGTTAGGGTTTTGGCAACATCTAATAGAGATATGGCTCATGAAGTAAATCAGTCTAGGTTCAGAGAAGATTTATATTATAGGCTTAATGTATTTCCCCTACAAACACGTAATTTATCATCAAGGAAAGACGATATATTACCAATTGCAATAAAAATTTTAGATAAGCACAGTCAAGAAGGTAAATCATCACCTTACCTAACTATTGAAGCAAGAGAATTATTATTAAGCCATAATTGGCCAGGTAATGTAAGGGAGCTTGAAAACACACTTCAAAGAGCTCTTGTTCTAAGTAATGAGAATATTATAGATGAAAAATCAATTATGATAGACAAATCATTATCAAAAATTAATGAAAGTTCGTCAGTTGATACTTTTGCAGATCAATTAGCATTTGCAAAAGTAACTTAAAAGGGAAGTAGATTATGAAGATTGCAGATCAAAATATAAGTACAGGAATGCTAAGGCAAAATATTTTAGAAAAAGCAAATGAAGCTTTTTCAGGAAATAAAACAACTGAAGATTTCTCAAAAAAAATAAATGACGCTATTAACTCTGTAGCTGATAGTCAAAATAAAGCTTCAAAAATAACTAAAGATTATGAACTCGGAAAAGAAACTGATCTTACAAAGGTTATAATGCAACAGCAAATTTCAAATATTGCATTCCAAATGACATTAAATGTAAGAAATAAAGTTTTAAGTTCTTACAAAGACATCATGAATATGCCCGTTTAATTTAGAATTGTTAGGAAAAGATAATGGCAGAAGCAACAACAGGAAATGATATTACAGGTGCAACTCAAAGTACTGGTATTATAAGTAGGATTTCCACATCAATTTCAAATGTAAGAAGAATGACAGCAGATCCTGCTGTACAAAAATCAATTCCATTGATGTTTGGAGTAATCGTTGCTTTTGCTGGACTAGTAGTATTTTTTACTATGCAAAAGTCTGATATGACAACTCTTTTTGCCTCACTTCCAGAAAATGAGAAAGCTTTGGTAGTTCAAACTTTAAAGCAGAATGGTGTCAGCGCATCACTTAATCCAGCTACTGGAGAAGTTGTTGTTCCAGTAAAAGATTATCATGAATCTAGAATGTTGCTCGCAGGTGAGGGTCTGCCATCATCAGTTCCTGACGGTTATGATAGTTTAGGTGATATGCCAATGGGTACAAGTAGATCTGTTGAAGCTATTAAAATTAAACAATCTTTGGAAGCAGAATTAGCGCGGTCAGTCAATCACATATCTGGAGTAAGTTCTGCAAGAGTTCATTTAGCCATTCCTGAAAAAACAGTATTTGCAAGAGAGATAGCTCTGCCTTCAGCTTCTGTATTTGTTAAATTAGCTAATGGTAGATCTCTTGGAAGGCAGCAAGTACAGTCAATAGTTCATCTTGTTGCATCTTCAGTTCCAAATTTACCGTCAGAAAACATAACTGTGGTTGATCAATTTGGTGAACTTTTATCAAAACCATCAAACGATACCTCTGCTTCAATTTCTAGTGAACAAATGTCACAGACAATGAGACTAGGCGAAATATATAAATCTAGAATTATTTCATTGCTTACTCCGATGGTAGGAGCAGGTAATTTAAAAGCTGAAATAAATGTAGATATGAATTTTACTCAAAGAGAAATCACAGAAGAATCCGTAGATCCTAAAGGTAATGCCCTTAGAAGTGAACAAAGTTCATTAGATGAGAGCGCTAATCCTGAAGCTAGAGGTATTCCAGGAGCTCTCTCAAATGCTCCTCCTCTAGCCCCCGATTTAAAAACAGAAGCTCCTGAAGGTAAAGGTGCTGGTAATACTCTTAAACAGAGAAGTCAAACATCTGTAAAAAATTATGAGGTCAGTAGAAAAGTTGAAACTACTAAGGCTCAATATGGAGAAATTAAGAAAATTAAGGCAGCCGTAATTATTCGTGAAAAGAAAATCATCTCACCTGAGGGTGTTGAAACATTTGAAAAATTTAGTGATGAAAAATTATTAGAAATAAAATCTCTTGTCCAAGAAGCTCTTGGGTATGATGAAGCAAGAGGAGATAGTGTTACAGTGACAAGTAGTCCGTTTGTAGATATTTTAGAAGTAGAAGTTACTCCATGGTACGAAAATGCATCTGTAAAGGAACTCGCTCAACAATTAGCAACAGTGTTAATTTTAGCAATTGTTATTTTTGGAGCATTTCTTCCTTTATTAAAAAGAGTTCTTGTTCCTGCTGGATATTCATCTGGCCCTGGTGCAATGGCTTCTGATGTAGATGATGAAGAAGACGATAAAATCGAAGTTCAAGAAGGTGAATCTCTTGAAGATATAAAAGCAAAGCTGAAACCTAAAAAGGCAGCTATATCTGCTGAGATGTTAGATACAGCTAATACATATGACGACAAAGTCGCTGTAATTCGAATGATAGTTGGGGATGAAGCAGCTAGGGTTTCCAGCGTCTTTAAAAATATGATGGAAAAAGAATAAGGCAGAGAGTAGGATAATAAAATGGCAGAAGCAGAAAAAAAACCAAATCCTGATGAGATTTACGAGGGTCTTACAGGCACTCAAAAATGTGCAATTCTTATGATGTTGATTGGTGAAGATGAAGCCGCTGAAATAATGGGCAACCTCTCACCTAAGGAAGTTCAAGTTTTAGGGTCTGCAATGTATTCTGTTCAAGGTTTAGGACAAGATACAGTTAATTTAGTCTTAGATGAATTTTTGGCAATTATTAAAGCACAAACAAGTCTTGGTATATCAGGAGGTGGCTATATTAAAAATGTTCTGACAAAATCACTAGGTGAAGATAAGGCACAAACTGTTTTAGGAAAAATAACCCCATCAGATAGTAACAAAGCAATAGAAATACTTGACTGGCTCGATGCTAGATCAGTTGCTGACCTAATAATTGACGAGCATCCTCAAATTATAGCGCTAATTATTTCTTACTTAGATCCTTCAACTGCGTCAGACGTTTTGACATTTATGCCTGAAAAAAGTCAATCAGACATAATTAGAAGGATAGCAACATTGGAAACAGTTCAGCCTGAAGCATTAAAAGAGTTAGATAGAGTAATGCAAAAAGTTTTTTCTTCCAATGCAAGTTTAAGAGCTAGCAAAGTAGGTGGAGTACCAGCAGCAGCTAAAATTATGAACTTTTTGAGCCAAGATGGTGAAGCAAAAATAATGAAAGAAATCTTGAAAGACGATAAGCAGCTAATGCAAGACATTCAAGATAGTATGTTTGTATTTGAGACATTATTGTTGTCTGATGACAAATCGCTTCAAACACTCCTTCGTGCTGTAGAAGATGACTTAATTATACTAGCACTAAAAGGCGCAGATGAAGAGCTAAAAACAAAGTTATTTGGATGTATGTCACAACGTGCTGCAGCAAACATACAAGATGAAATGGAAGCACTTGGTCCAGTTAGGTTAACAGAAGTTCAAGAGGCACAAAAACAGATAATTGCTGTAGCAAGAAGAATGTCTGATGAAGGTGCAATAGTGTTGGCTGGTCGTGGTGGCGATGATTACGTATAATTTATTTTAATATTATGAATTTAGCTATGGATCAAAATCAGGAAAATCATGACACTCAAAACATTGTACCTTTAGGTAGTGATGAGATCAGATCTATTTTAAAATCTCAATCTGAAACTGTTTTTGAGGGTAAAAATATTTCAAATAATTCTAATTTTGTAAAAAAAACATTAATTGATATTGCGCTAGATTTTGAATCTAAACAAAATATTAAAGAAAATGAAAAAATCGATGACGCACCGGAAATTAAACTGAATTTAAGCGAAGAAAATGATGTTCCTAGCGACGAACAAAATACTGAACAAGCAACGCAAGTCGAAAATAAAGAGAGTGATAATATAAAAGACATTCAATCTGAGGCAGAGCAATCTAAAAATGAAGAAGAAATTAATACCAATACTGAAGTAAACCAAAATGATATCAAAGAAGATATACAACCCGAAAATTTGTCACAAGATGTAAGTCTAACTGATGCCACAAGTGACGAACAAAAACAACAAGAACAAACTATAGCTGATACAAAGTCTGATGAAGCTATAAAGACTGATAATGAAACACAACAAGCTTTAGAATCTGTTAGAGATGCAGTTTCTCAATCAATGAATAAAAGTGAGGATGAAAACACTACAACTCTTGAAGAAAAAAACGAATTATCAAACAATGAATCAGATAAAATTATCAATGATCTTCAAGATTTTAAAAATATTTTATCATCACTTCCAACATTAGCTGAAGAAGCAATATACGAAATATTTCAAAATAAAATTCTTGAAATTTCTTATGACCTTGCAGGCTACCAAATAGATAAAATGCCAGAAAAATATGAAAAGAAAATTAAGTCATTTCTAAAAAATATAAATTGCTATCAAGATAAAATTACAGTTGAGGTTAATGATAAAGATTTCGAAGCGCTTTCAAAAATAAAAAATTTTAATAAAAATGAAGATAAAAAAATCTTTATGTCTAATAAAGAACTTTCAAGAGGAGACATAATTTTAAATTGTGATGGAATGCGTTATTCAGAAAAAAGCAATTATAATGTATAAAAATATTGGAAGTAACTCATGAATTTTGAGACAAAATTAATGGATAATATTTCCAAAATAAAAAGACCTAAATTAATTTTTAGTTCAGGGAGAGTTAATCATTTTGATGGAAATATTATTTACTGCGATCCTTTTCCAGCACCTATAGGAAGTCTTTGTGTTGTAAAAGATCAAATGGGTAAAGAAATCCTAGCAGAAGTTATTCGTTTTAACGAAAAGCATAACATGCTTGCAATTTTAGAACATTCTTCACATATAGTCTCTGGATGCGAGGTCTCATTGCAAGATGATGGAAGATATATAGAAGTTGATAATACTATGCTGGGAAGAGTAACCGATGCCTTTGGGAAACCACTAGATGAGAAACCCTTAGGAAAAATTAAAAATAAATGGCCTCTCATGGGTAAAGTCATGAATCCTCTTAAAAGAAGTTTAATCAAAAAACCATTAGATGTAGGGGTAAGAATTATAAATGCTTTACTAACTGTAGGCCAAGGTCAAAGGCTTGGAATTATTGCTGGTTCAGGAGTTGGTAAATCAATTTTATTAGGAATGATGAGTAAATATACAGAGGCAGATGTTGTTGTAATTGCACTTATTGGTGAACGAGCTAGAGAAGTTGGAACTATGGTAAATGAATTATTTAAAGATGATTCTGCTCAAAAAATTACTGTTGTTGCTGTGCCAGCAGATAGATCACCATTAATGAGAATTAGGGGGGCTAATAGAGCCACGGCTATCGCAGAATATTTTAGAGATCAAGGTAAAAATGTATTATTAATAATGGATAGTCTTACCAGGATTGCACATGCAAAAAGAGAAATTGGATTGTCACTTGGTGAAGCTGCTACCTCCAAAGGTTATCCTCCATCTGTAATTTCTATGATCCCTAATTTGATTGAGAGGACAGGAACGAGTGATCAAGGAGATGGCAGTATTACTTCGTTTTATACAATTTTAGCTGATGGAGATGACAATAATGATCCAGTAGTTGATACAGCAAGAGCAATACTTGATGGTCATATTGTACTTAGCAGATTAAACGCACAAATGGGTATTTATCCAGCAGTTGATATCCCAAATTCTATTAGTAGAGTTATGAATGACCTAATTGCAGATGACCACTCAAATGCTTCAAAACTTTTCAGAAAACATGTAAGTGCTTACTTAGAAAATAAGGACTTATTATTAATGGGAGGATATACTTCTGGCCAAGATAAAGATCTTGATGATGCCATAGCTATGTGGCCAAAGTTAATTGATTTTATATCACAGAGCAGTTCTGAAAAAGCAAATTTTGAGAGTTCTAAAATGGCATTATTAAAATTGTATGAATAGGTAAGATAGTTGCAAAAAAAAATAAAAAGATTTCAAAGGCTTGCTACAATTAGAAAAAAAGACGTTTCAAAAGAAATTAATAATTCTAATCTAGTACAAAATGAAATTTCTAAAAATGAAAGTTTGATTGATCAGATAAACACTATTATGGAGAGTAGTAACAATTCTTCAAATAAAATAATTAATTCAGGATTTTTTAAAAATAATGCTCAATTGATAAATACACTTCAAAGTCAAAAAGATATTGCTTCAAATAGAAACAAATATTTACTTTTTGAAAAAGAGATAATAAGAAAAAAAATTATTGAGAATAATTTCAAAAAAATTAAAGCTGAAGAAAAAGCCACAGATTATAAGAAACACTATATCAGTGAATTAGAAAACAAAAATTTTCAATAAAGTATTTTCGAATTACATATTTTAATAATGGCACTGTATTTGCAGATAATTTTGAAATATGGAATTTAAAATGAAAATTACAAATGATGTAAATAACAATTCTGACTTTTTGTCTATTTCAAATAAAGGAGAAGATAACACTTCTTTATTAGGATCGTTATTTTCAATAAACTTAAATATTAATGACGTAAAATCAAAAGATATTTCTAATGATTTTGAGTTTGTTTTTAACAAAGAGGATATAGAAATCCTAGATTATTTATCAAATATTCTTCCAAATTTAAACGTTAAAAATTTAGGCTTAGATGATTTTAAAAAAATTCAAAGTGAGATTGAAGCAGATCATAATATTAAAACTGAAGTAAAAGACAAATTATTAAGTTTATTAGATACAGCAAAGGATTTTAATAAAAATTTCTTCATTAAGTTACCTGAATATCAAAAACTTAAAGCATTAAACAATAAAATTGATCCAAGGTTTAAAAAAGAAAGTTCAAAGTTTTTACCATCTGTTTTAAAAAACATGGAACATGCTAATGATCAAAATAAACAAAAATCTACTAAATCGAACATTATAAATAAAAATACCGATGATATAAAGTTCGAAAATAACTTAGAAAATCAAACTAGTTTAAAGTCAAAAAATAAAAAACTAAATTTTGTTAAAAAAATTAACAAAAATGATCATCCTAATAAATTATATCATATATCAAATTCTAATTCTTTTAAAAATAAAGAACAATTAGATCCAACATCTTTGTTAGAATCAAAATTGTCTAACAACACAAATTTAAATTACAACAATAATCAATTTGGTGATGAATTAAAAAAGAATAAGATGAATGAAATCAAAGCTAATGATAAAGTTTACAACATTCAAAACTCTGCTAATTCAAGTAGTAAGGGAAATCAATTTACTCAACAAAATTATACTTCACTTTCAAGTGGTGGAGTGAATTCTATCTTAGAAGGCTTATTAGATACACTTGATTTAAGTCAAAAAGGTTGGACTACAAAACTTGTTTCTAGAATAGAAAATGCTCTAGAAAATGGTGGAGAAGAAATTGAGTTTAACCTCAAACCAAAAAATTTAGGAAGACTAAAAGTATCCATAAGTCTAAAAAATGGAACAGGCAACGTAAAAATAATTACAGAAAATACATTTGTTACAAATGCATTAACTCAAAATGAAAATCATTTACAAAAACTCTTTAATGATCAAGGAATCAATTTAGAATTTTCAGCTCACGACGATACAAAATATTTTGGCTCAGAAAATAGTTTTAGCAAAAATTCAAATAATGATGACCAAAACAATATTTTAAAGTCTGAAAATGAAAAAGAAAAACAAAATATGATAACAGATTTGGGTGATGATGTTTCATCTAGACATATTATAAACGTAATAGCATAATAATAACTGATTAGTGAGAAAAAAATGGCAGATGAAGTAGAAGAAGAACCAAAAAAAAGTAATTTGTTAAAAATAATTATTTTTGTAGTAGGCGGCATTTTGCTAATAGCTGTTGGTCTGGGAATTGGTTATTTTTTATTTGGAGGTGAGCCTGAGCCAGATCCTTCTGCAGAAGTTAATCAAATCATCGAAGGTAAAGAAGCTGAGAAGAAAAAAACTGAAGATGCTGAAAATAAAGAAGGTGAAGAAGAAGGTGAAGATGGTATAATAAAAAAGAATGTTAAAGCCATTCCAGAAGTTGATAGTTATGAAACTACTTATTTTGAATTCCCAGGTGATTTCACGACAAACTTAAAAGGTAGTAGGAAATTTTTACAGGTAAGTGTTGGTGTGTCCACACAATATGATGAGAAAGTAATGGAAGTAGTTGACTCTCATCAATTAGCTTTACGTTCTGAAATATTGTCAACAATAAGTGATTTTACAGAAGAAGATATTTCAGGAAGTGAGGGTAAGAAAAAATTATCTGAGAGATTAATAGTAGTTCTGAATAAAAAATTAGAATCTCTTGATGAATTTCCAGGTATAGAAGATGTATATTTCACTGCATTCATTTTACAATAAGTTAGGATTTATAAATTAATGTCTAATACATCTAGAAAATTATCTTCTGATGAAGTTTCAGCCTTAATGGAAGGACTGCAATCTGGTGAAATTACTGCAAATTCAGGATTGAATAATGATGTTGAAGTAACAGATTTTACATTCGGTTCAGATAATTTGGAACTTCTTGGTGATTACTATGCATTAAGGTTAATTAATGAAAGATTTGCTCGATTAGTTAGAAGTATATTTTTACCTATGATAAGATTGCAGCCAAAAATCAACCCATTTCCTCCAGAAGTAAAAACATATGACGAATATAGTGCAGGTCTAAATAGTTTTATGAGCTTAAGCACAAGTAGGATTGATGAACTTAGAGGGTCAATGTTACTTGTACTTGAACCATCCTTTATCAGTGTTTTAACAAATTGTTATTATGGCGGTAAATTAGCCAACTTTCCTTCAGCTAAGGCAGAGTTTACTGCTACTGAGGATCGAATAATTGAAATAGTTTCAGATGGAATTACTCAATGCCTTGAAGCTGCTTGGAAAGATCTTATGCCAATAACTATAAAGCATCAAAGTAGAGAAATTAATCCACAATTTGCAACTTTAGTAGAATCATCAGATTCAGTAATAATTTGTTCTTTTGTGGTTCAACTTCCAAATGTTGATTCAGCGTCATTTGATATAATTTATCCTTTACAAACATTAAAGCCAATTGCTTCTTTATTACGTTCTAGGGTTCAAAGTGATATAATTAATGACGATATAAGCTGGAGAGAGCGCTTAGAAAAATCGGTATTGAATATTCCACTTCCTGTATCAGCAATTTTGAGTGAACCATCTGTTTCATTATCTAATCTCGTTCAATTTAAAGAAGGAGACGTGATGAATTTACCCCCAGTTGATGGAGTCGATTTTTTTGTAAATGATAAAATTTTATTCAAAGCAGAAATTGGCGAAACAAATGGTCAAGTTGCAGTCAGTTTAAAAAATAGAATATAAATATTGAGGAGTAATTGTAATGGCAGAAAACGAAGCTGAAGCTCAAGTTGAAGAAACAGTAACAGATAAAACAGGACTAGATAATCTCAAGGTTCTAGAAAACATTGAAGTAAAACTTACTGTTGAGGTTGGTTCAACTGAACTTAAGATAAGAGACCTTTTAAGACTCAATGAAGGATCTGTAGTAGAACTGGAAAGACTAGCAGGTGATCCATTAGATATTTTAGCAAACGGAGTTAAAATTGCTAAAGGTGAAGTGGTTATGGTTGGTGAAAGATTTGGCATCAGATTCACAGAGGTTACAAACCCAGAAAATCGAGTGCAGAAAATATAGATTACAAAAATTTGACAAAAATTAATATATTAAAAACAATGACTTAATTTGGAAATCTAATGATGGCATATTTCTTGCTTCCTTATCTAAAAAATAAGGAAAGTTTAAATGTCACAGTCAGTACCAGATTTTACTACAGTTATTGTTGTAATTTCATTTTTATTAATATTAGGTGTTGTTGCTTTTATTGTTAAGAAAAAAAGTGGGCATCTAAAAAAAATCATTAAAAAGGAAAATAGTTTTGATGTTATTCATCAGATGCCTCTTAATAATGGTTTCCTAGCTTATGTTTTTAAAGTTGATGAAGAAAAATTTTTCTTTGTAGGACATAAGTCTGGCAGGGGATCACTAACACAAATTGATCAACCAAAACTTAAAACAAGTAATCCAAATTACAAACCTTCTGAACAGTTATCAATTAAAAATACTCCTCTAAAAGAAAAAGCTAAAATTTCTAAACCTCTTCAACATGTAAATATCTCTGATTTATTAACAGCTCATAAAAAAGGTAATGAAAATGCGTAGAGCAATTTGCCCACAACCCATTAAAGGGCACTATTTTTTAAATACTAAAGAAGAAATTTATAAAATTATAATAAGTTTACTTAAAAAATTATCTTTTTTTGTGGCTTTAGTTTTAATAAGTGGATTTCCTGTTCAAGCTATAGGTGAGCCTATTGCTTCTGGGTTTCCTGCATTAAACGTATCAACTAATGGTGATACAACTGAATACTCATTTCCGTTACAAATTTTATTATTAATGACAGCATTGACAGTTTTACCTTCTTTAGTTCTTGGAATGACAAGTTTTACAAGGATAATTATTGTTATGTCAATTCTCCGTCAAGCTTTAGGAACACAACAAACTCCTCCTAATCAAGTATTAATAGCAATATCTCTTTTTTTAACGTTTTTTATTATGGCTCCAACGTTCAATAAGGTTTATGAAAATGCTGCGGTTCCATATATGGAAAAAAGTTTACCAGCAGAACAAGCTATTGAAACAGCAAGTAGTGAAATGAAACAATTTATGGTTAAAAATACGAGAAAAACAGACTTAATTATGTTCACTGAATTAGCTGGCTTAGAAAAATTTGATAAAGTATCTGACATTCCCTTTAGAATAGCTCTTCCTGCATTTATGACTAGTGAGCTTAAAACTGCATTTCAAATAGGGTTTCTTTTATTTTTACCTTTCTTAGTAATTGATATGGTTATTTCATCTATTTTAATGTCACTTGGAATGATGATGTTGTCTCCAATGTTAGTTGCACTTCCATTTAAATTATTATTATTTGTTTTAGTTGATGGATGGAGCATGACAGTTGGATCTTTAGTAAGCACTTTTTCAGCAGGATAAAAAAATGAACTTTGATGAAAATATTAATATGTTAAGTATGGCTTTTTATCAGGTTTTGCTTGTTTCTGGGCCTATCTTAGCTTTAGCACTTGGTATAGGTCTTTTGATAGGTATTATCCAAGCTGCAACATCAATCAATGAAATGACACTTAGTTTTGTGCCTAAAGTTATCGTAGTAATGTTAGGCATAGGATTATTGGGTAATTTTTTTATGATGGGACTTGTTGATTACTTTAATTTTATTTTTGATCAGGTTGCTGGTGTAGGACAAAATTAAACACGAAAGAAATTTATTATGAATGGGTTAGAGTTTGCTTTACCAGGAGTTAATTTATTTAACTTATACCAATATATGGTAATTTTTTTTGTATCATCTTTACGTATTTCTTCCTTTTTAATTAGTGCACCATTTTTTTCATTAGGAGGAATCCCCTTACAGGTAAGAATTATAGCAAGCATAAGTCTAACTGCGTTTTTATTTCCTGTTATTGAAGTACCAGAAATACAAAATATGCAAGGTTTTGATTTATTTTTACTTATATTGTCTGAAATTGGTATAGGGCTTTCAGTAGGATTGATTTTAAATATAATTTTTTCTGCAGCAGCAGTTGCAGGTGAGAAAATAGCATCTACAGCTGGACTATCAATGTCAAGCATGATTGATCCCCAATCTGGAGGTCAAACACTTGTTTTGAGTACAGTCTTGACTTTATTTCTAATATCTTGTTTTTTATCGTTAGACGGTCATTTATATTTACTAAAATTACTTATTGAAAGTTATGTTTACTTACCAATTGGTCTAATCCTTGATTTTTCTGAGGTTAGTAATGTTGCTGTCAACACCTTTGGAGATATGTTATATCTAGCTGCTTTAATCAGTTTGCCAATTGTGGGTGGATTATTGTTAATACAATGTTCAATTGGCATAATTACAAGATCTGCACCATCATTAAATCTATTTTCATTTGGTTTTCCAATTGCGTTAATAAGTGTTTTTATTTTTTTATATTTAGGGGTTGAGCCAATTTCAAATGCTTTTTCTGATTTAACGGCTACAGCAATTAATTTAATTGACGAGGTTCTTTATTCTTATAAAGAAGGAAATTAGTAATGGCTGAAGAAGATAATTCACAAGATAAAACCGAAGAACCCTCCCAAAGAAAATTAGATAAAGCGGCTGAGGATGGTCAGGTATTATCGTCTAAAGAAATGTTTGTGTTTACATCATTAATAATAGGATTAATGGTTCTGTCTTCGATACCTTTCTTTGCTAGAGATTTTTTAGCAATCTGGAAGACATTTTTCTTATTTGATCTTGCTTATATAACAAATGTTTCTCCAGCCTATGGTATGCATAAATTGATTAAATATGTAATTAATATAACTCTAATTGTTGGTGTTCCTTTAATATTAATTATTTTAATAACACAAATGGCTATTGGAGGTATTAATTTTGCTCCAAAAGCTTTTCAATTCAAATCCAATAGGATTAACTTATTATCAGGTTTAAAAAGAATATTTTCTTCTAAAGGTCTGTTTGAACTTATCAAGTCTTTATTCAAAGTTGGATTATTAGGTGGAATTACATTCTTCGTAATTTATTATAATTTAAAAGATATAATCAATTTATCTGAACGTAATTTATATTCCGCTTTATCAAACCTACTTTACAACTTTCCTCAACTCACAATTGCTTTGTTAATTGTTTTAGGTTTCATAGCAATTTTTGATTTTATTTGGCAGAAATACCAACATGTAGAAAAATTAAAAATGACAATTAAAGAAGTAAAAGATGAACATAAAGATACGGACGGATCACCAGAGGTTAAACAAAAAATTAGAAAATTACAAAATGAGATTGCCAATAGAGCTGCCACTCAATCTGCTGCTCTCGATGATGTAAAAGATGCATCAGCTGTAATCACAAACCCAACTCATTTTGCAGTTGCTATAAAATATGAAGTAGGTTCAGAGGGTGCTCCAATAATTTTAGCAATGGGAAGAGGAATGATAGCAGAAAAAATAATAAAATTGGCTGATGAAAATAAAGTTATAGTATTTCGAAGCCCTTTACTTGCTAGGGCTCTTTATTTTACAGGAGAAATAGGAAAGGAAATTTCAGAAAATCTCTATTCAGCTGTTGCTTCTGTATTAGCTTATATCTTTAAAATTGAAAGAGGAGAGGAAACTGATTATCCTGAATTTGAGATACCTGAAAATATGAGTTTTGATGAATATGGAAAAACAATTAAATAAACCTTTGTTGATAATATGAAAAAAAGAAAAACATTTGGACAAATAATTATTACTGCAATGTTTATTTGGTCTGCACTTTTATGTCATTTTGAAGCAAGTACTCTTCGTGAAGAAGGTGATTTTTTAAATGCTGCTCTATACTGGTTTTTTGGTTTTACCGCAGTTTTAGGGGCCTTTAGATTTAAAATTGCTGAATTAATATATGGAATAATTGAATTCAAAAATAAATATAAAAATAGAAAATAAAGTTTATAACCATGATTAAAAACATTAAAAGTGATAAAAAAAAAGTAACTTGCCATGGATGTAACCATTTCTTCATTACTCACAGAAAACAAAGGCCGTGGGGTTGTAAAAAGTTTGGTTTTATTTCTAAATTTATACCATCATTGGAAGTGTTTAGTACAACTGGTATGGAATGTGCATATAGAAAAGATAAGAATTTATAATTTTATGTTTGTTTAGTTTAAAACTATAGGAAAAATAAAATGGATACTAAAATGGAAGCTGTTCAGGAAAGCATAAAATTAGCTTTAGACGCAGCAGATGCAGCTACTGATGTAACATCAGAATACAATAAAGTTAAAAAAGCGCATGAAAAATTGGAGGCTAAAGTGAAACAAATCCATAAATATACCACAATTGTATTTTTATCATCTATTATATCAGGTTTGGTAGTTATAGTTGTTAGTGCCTTTTTATTTATGCAATCCTCAGACAAATTAACAAATATGACTGAAACAAGTAGGGAGGCATTAGTTGTGTTTGCAGAGAATGTCGATGGGGTTAACGCCTCTTTGAAAAACCTAGATACGGCTATAAAAAAACAAGGAGATTTACTTGAGATTAACAAGAAATTAGTTGTTACCCTTGATAAAATTGAAAAAAGAGTTCAAACATCTAACGAAAATACAGTTGCTGAATTACAGTTAATTACAAACACTCTTGTAAATGAATTGAACAAAAACTCTCAAGCAAGTATAGAAAATAATAAGAAACTTGTTTCAAATATAGAAAAGTTAAATAAATCTAATAACAAATCTATTTCTAAGGCTATTCAACAAATTAGTAATAAAGCTATCTATAAAAAAATTGTAGCAAACCAAGCAATTCAAGCACAACAAATTTCAAAGCTTTTAAAACAAAACAATAATGTATTGAGTAAGATCGCAGATAAAACTAGTAGGATTAAATACCCATAATTTAACCTAGTACATATAGTGAGTTTAGTAAAATGAACGAAGAAATTGTAACTGAAAAATCATTTTTACAGATTAAGTCAATAAGAACATCTTCAAATGCATTTATGATGAAGCTTAAAGAGGGTGATGTCATCATAGCACTTGATGGTGAAATGGTTCATAAAAGTTATGAAGCACTATCTAAGGAATTATCTGGAATAAAAGAAAAAAAAGTAATTACTCTATTTAGAGATGGTGTTTTTTTTAATACTTTTGTTTATGGTTCTTTAGGAGTGATTTGCGAGAACATAACTCCTGAAAAAATACCAGAATTACAAATTTCAAATATAAATGAACATTTTCAAAAAGATGAATTCTATCTTTTATTTGAAATTTATAAAAAACCTGGAAAATTTTCAATATTACTAAATACAATGCCTTCAATTCTTGCAAGTATTGCTCCACCTTTATGGATGTTACAAAACAGGTTGTGGAACCTGTTTTTTATTAACATAGTCTTTTACATCATGCTATTTATAATTTCTCCGTGGTTATTTTTTATAGGTTGGATATTAAAATCTTGGTATGTAGGTAATAGTCAGATAGAACTTCTACGATTTTTTTATAGGCTAAACAACTATAAATTAAGTTTGAGTTTTTGTGCTCGAAGCGATAAAGAGGCTCAAGAGATTGCTAGAAAATTTGATGAAAAAATCGATTTTCATTTTTCTTATTTAGAGCCAGTGTTAATTGAAGATTAACCTTACTTAAATCTAATTATATCAATTACTTCACCTTTATAGATTTTATTTGAAAAGATGATATCTTTTATTTTTTCTGCTACCTCCTTTGGCTTTTGAAGATTTTTACTATCTTCACCAGGCATTGCCTGTTTTCTCATTTTTGTATTTGTCTTCCCAGGATTTATAATTGAAATTGACAAATTATTATTTTTATTCTCCATAGACCATATTTTGACCATATATTGAAGTGATGCCTTAGATACAGCATATGCACCCCAGAAAGGTCTTAATTCATTAGCTACTGTTGAAGATAGAAAACAAGCTTTAGGTTGATCACTATTTTTTAATAATGGCTCTAAAGATCTAATTAGTCTGTGATTGCTTATAAAATTTACGTTAAGCACTTCAACAAATTCATCGTTGCTTTGGTGATGTATAGGTCCGAGAGTTCCTAAAATTGCAGCATTTGATATTAATAAATCTAATTTTTTCCATCTTTTAAATATTTCTAAACCTAATTTGTCAATACCAATAAAATCATTCATATCGAGTTTAACTAAGGTACATGAACCACCATTATCAAAGATTGTTTTTTCGGTTTTTTCAAGACTAGATAATGATTTTCCGGTAATAATTGTATGGTAATCATATTTTGCAAGTACAATGGCTGTTTCGGCTCCAATGCCACTTCCTGCTCCAGTGATAAGAGCAATTTTTTTATTATTATTCATTCGTTTATCTATTAAGTTTCAGAATTTCAGTTACATCTATTGGGTATTCACCTGTAAAACAATGATCAGTAAATTGAGGTGTCTTAGAGTTTCTTTTTTCACACCCCATTGCTTTGTAGGTGCCATTTAATGAAAGAAAAAATAATGATTTAGCTCCAACTAATTTTGTCATTTCTTTTAAACTAGATTTAGAAGCAATCAATTGATTATAGTTAGGTGTATCAATGCCATAAAAATCTGGGTGTAAAATTGGAGGGCATGAAATTCCTAAATGAACTTCCTTTGCCCCTGCTTCGTAAACCATTTTTACAATTTTGCTCGCTGTAGTCCCTCTTACTATAGAGTCATCAATCAATATAACTTTTTTATTTTCAATACATGATCTATTGACACTATGTTTCAGTTTTACTCCAAATTGTCTTATGGTTTGGGAGGGCTCAATAAAAGTACGACCAACATAGTGACTTCTAATTATACCAAGTTCAAATGGAATTTTTGATTTTTGTGAAAATCCTATAGCTGCTGAAACTCCTGAATCTGGGATTGGGACAACTACATCCGCAATTATATTATTTTCAAAAGCTAATTGTTCGCCCAGAGCTTTTCTGTATGTATAAACTGTTTTATTTCCTACTATACTATCAGGGCTCGCAAAATAAATTCTCTCAAAAATACATGGTCTTTCGGGGATTTTTTTAAAAGGTTTAATAGACTCTATTCCACTTTCAGTAATCACAATCATCTCACCATTTTCTATGTCACGTACATACTTTGCTCCAATCATATCTAAAGCACAGGTTTCTGAAGCTAAAACAGGGGAACCATTTTTATCACCTAGAACTAAAGGTCTGATCCCAAAAGGGTCTCTTACACCAATAAGTTTTTTATTTGTCAAGATTACAAGTGAATAAGCCCCTTTTATTTGATGGAGTGCGTCAATTAGCTTATTAATTATTTTTTTCTTTTTTGATCGCGCAACTAATTGAAGAATAATTTCAGTATCAGACGAAGTTTGAAAAATAGAGCCAGTTTCAACCAATTGTTTTTTTATTGAATAAGTATTGGTTAAATTTCCGTTATGTGCGCATGCAAAGCCTCCAATAGCTAAATTTGCAAAAAAAGGTTGTAGATTTTCAGGTTTAGATTCACCAGTTGTAGAATATCGAACATGACCTATAGCTGTTTTGCCAGGAAGTTTTGACAAAATATCTTTATTGTTGAAATTGTCTCCTACTAATCCTTGTTTACGTACTGAATGAAAAGCTTTTCCATCAAAGCTAACTATTCCTGCACCTTCTTGACCTCTATGTTGAAGTGAATGAAGCCCTAAAGTCGTTAGAACAGAGGCTTCTTTAGTCCCAAATATACCAAATACTCCACATTCTTCTTTAAACTTATCACTCATTCTACAGTACATTTTATATTCCTAGAATTCTTTGTTTTACAATTCTTTTGCTTGATCATTTTCATATTTTAATTCTTTATTATTAAAAAACTCTATAAACAATTCAGCAGAGAAATTTATGTATTTGAATGAATATGCTTCAAGAAGCGTATCAGGTAATTTTTTATCTTTACCTATTAAATATATAAACCCTAAATAAAACAAAAGAATTAGTAAAAAACCTCTTAAAGCACCAAAAACAAACCCACAAATTTTGTCAAAAATTAAAACTCCATTTACATCAAACTTTGGAGATAACCAATTTGAGATTATACTAGATAAAATTAGAGTTCCTAAAAATGGAAAACCAAAAGCAAGAAAATCTACAATTATTTCTTGTGATATATGATCTAACAATTTTAATTTAAACTTATCAAAGAAATTAAATGCTACAATCAATGAAAAAATCCAAGAAATAATACTAAAGAATTCTCTAACAAATCCTCTTAAAGTGGCTACTATGCACGATGTCAGAACAATTCCAAAAACTATAATATCGATTATATTAAAATACAGATTATTTAAATATTCCATCAGTCTCTATTATCTTTATTAATTAATTCTACTAGATCACTCAAAACGCTAAGGTTGTTATAACGCATATCTTCATTAATTATAACTTTTTGTTTAGTGGGAAGATTAATTTTATTGAAACCTAATTTAGATGCTTCTTTAATTCTTAACTCTGGCTGATTAACTTTCCTGATTTCTCCTGAGAGACCAACTTCACCAAAAAAAACACTGGAAAACGATAAGGGAATATTTTTAACAGAAGAAATTATAGCTGCTGCTACAGCTAAATCTGCCGCTGGTTCAAATAATTTTATACCTCCTGCAATATTCAAAAAAATGTCCATATTGGAGAGATGAATTTTACACCTTGCCTCTAAAACAGCACATAACATCGCAAGCCTTGATATGTCCCAACCTACTATTACTCTTCTTGGTGTCGCTAATGTAGAATGTATAACTAACGCCTGAATTTCTACTAAAATGGGTCTAGTGCCTTCTATTCCAGCAAAAATTGAAGTTCCTGATATATTTTTTTGTCTATCTGACAAAAACATTTCTGACGGATTTGTAATTTCTTTTAGGCCATCACTTAACATTTCGAATACACCGATTTCATTATTAGCCCCAAATCTATTTTTAAAACTTCTTAAAATCCTATATTGAAAATTATTATCTCCCTCAAAGTATAAGACAGTATCAACCATATGTTCTAAGACTTTAGGTCCAGCTATAGCTCCATCTTTTGTAAGATGACCTATCAAAATTAATACCGTATTTGTTTTTTTTGCAGCTAGTATTAATTCGTGTGCACTAGCTCTTACTTGTGATACCGTTCCAGGTGAACTGTCCAATTGTGGTAAATACATAGTTTGTATGGAGTCAATTACTAATACACATCGTTTTTTTTCTGAATTTATTGTAACTGCAATGTCAGAGGCATTTGTGATTGAAGCAAATTCTATATCATTATTATTAACACCTAAACGATCTGCTCTCATTTTTATTTGAGATAAACTTTCTTCACCAGAAACATAGATACATTTTTCTTTTTGATCAGAAAGTTTGCCTACGAGTTGTAATAATAAAGTAGACTTCCCAATACCAGGATCTCCACCAATTAGAGTGACCGAGCCTGGAACAAACCCACCCCCAATAACTCTATCGAGCTCATTAAGATTAGTTTTAATTTTTGAATATTCATAATTTACATCATTCAGCTTTTCAAAGTATATTCTTTTTCCTGTTGATTTAGATAAAATACCAGAGGGTTTAGAATTGTTTTCTTCAACTATTGTATTCCATTGATTGCATTGTTCGCATTTACCTATCCATCTTGAATAAATATTTCCACAAAATTGACAAATAAATTGTTTTTTTGGTTTAATCATTTAAAAAAAATTCAGAATTAATTGGTTTTATAAATTCTTGTATTTTTGTATTAGCTGAATTAAACATTTCTTTTGGTGTGCCTGACCATGAAATAGTTTGCTTATCTATTAATATAACCTTGTCAGCAATTCTAAATACTGATGCCATGTCATGAGTAATTGTAATAGCACTTCCACCAACTGTTCCCACAGCAGTTTTAATTAACTGATCAATTATACTGCCTGTTACAGGGTCTAATCCAGAAGTAGGTTCATCAAATAACAAAATTTTTGGATTACCACAAATTGCTCTAGCTATTGCAACTCTTTTTTGCATTCCACCTGAAATTTCAGAAGGATATAAATCTAAAATTTGAGGTTGAAGTCCTAGTTGTTTGATTATTGATAATGCTAATTTTTTACCTTGTTTGTTATTCAGTTTTTCTTTGTTAGCTATTTTAAAAATTATATTTTCCCAATTTTTAAGAGAATCAAATAAAGCCCCATGTTGAAAAGTAATTCCTAGATCTAGTAAAATTTTTTCTTTTAGATTTCTTGAAGAGTTTACCATTTCCGTATCATTAATTTTAATTGAACCTTTATCAGGTTGTAATATCCCAATTATATTTTTTAAAAGCACTGATTTACCTGAACCAGATGCACCAATAATTGCTAAAGATTCTCCTTCAAATAATTGAAAATTTATGTTTTTGAGTACAATTTTGTTATTAAAACTTTTTGATAAACCACTTACTTTAATTATGATTTTTTTATTTTTTCTTTTTTCCATATTTAACCAAAAAATAATGCTGTTATGATATATGTACTTGTTAAAATCATCACTGATGAAATAACTACTGATGATGTTGTTGCAAATCCAACACCTTCAGCTCCTTTGGTAGCATTATATCCAAAATAACAACTTACCATTGAAATTATCAAACCAAAAATAGCAGCCTTAACAGTCCCTTGTATAATGTCAATTAACTGCAAATATTCCATTGTTGCATATAGATATAAATTTGGATTAAAATTAAGTTTGTAAATAGCTATAACATAACCTCCTAAAATACCAATAGTATTGCCGATTAAAACTAAAAGAGGTATACAAACTAAGGATGCAATAATTTTAGGAGCTATTAAATATTGCATAGGTCTAGTACCTAATGTTCCTAACGCGTCTATTTGTTCAGTAACTCTCATTGTTGCTATTTCTGCAGCCATTTTTGCTCCTATACGACCTGCTACCATCAAACCTGTTAATACAGGTCCTAATTCTCTAGTTATTGAAGTTAAAACAATTCTTGCAACCGTAGATTCTGAATTAAAATCAGTAAAGCCGTTATAAGTTTGTAGAGCTAAAACCATACCTGAAAAAAAAGTAGTTAGACCTACAACTGGTAGTGAGAAATATCCGATATCTAGAATTTGTTGAAAAATCTTTTTTAAATACCAAGGTGGTTTAAACGTCCAATAGATAGCACTTCCAAAAAAAATAAAAAAATGTCCAATATTTGCTACAAAATTAATAAATTTTTTTCCTGTTGTACCAAGAATATCCAAGAAAAGATAAAGCAAAGTTAATCACCTTTATTAAAAATTGATAAGATTTAATAACTTCTATGTAAACGATCACCCATAAGTGTTAATAGTTCATAGCTTATAATGTTATTGTTTTTGAGTATATGTTCAATATTAGAATTATCTAATAAACAAATATAATCTCCTTCTTTAAGCTTGTTGTTTTTTATATCAGTAATATCCAGAACAAAACTGTCCATGGTTATATTACCAACAATTTTACATTTATCATTTCCAATTAAAAAAACACTATTTGTTTTTAATATTCTAAGCCAACCATCAGCATAACCTACTCCAATAGTAGCAAGTATCGAATTTCTTTTTAAAACATCAATACCACCATATGAAACTTTTTCGCCAGTATTTACTTTTTTTATTTGAATAATTGGAGCATATAATTTTATTGGTAAATTTAATTTTTTTGAATTAAAATAAAAATTCTTACCAAAATTATCTATTCCATATATACCAATTCCAGGTCTGGTTTGATCAAAACAAAAATTGGATCCAAGTTTTATTCCATGAGTGTTTGCAAAACTAACTTTTATATTTGGAAAGTTGATTGAAAAATTTTTAAGTTCATTAAGTTGAAGCAAATTAATTTTACTTTCATTTTCATTTGCATTTGAAAGATGAGACATAATGTAATCAATTCTTACATTATTTAATAAATCTCTATTATTAATTAAAAAATCTCTTTCTTTCTTACTTAAACCTAATCTATTCATTCCAGTATCAATATTGATAATAGCTTTTTGTTCTGTAAATGTTGTTGAAAAATCATTTAATCTTTTAAGTTGTTCAAGGTTATTTAATATTGGGGTTAAATTGTTTTCAGCATAAATTCTTTGATTGCCTTCCAAATAACCTTCAAAAATAGCAATTGATATTTTGCAAGAGTTAAATTTTTTTCTAAGTTTTAATCCTTCAAAAATATTTGCTACATAAAAATAATTACACCCACATTCTAGTAATGCACCAGCCACTTCTATCATACCCATACCATAAGCATTAGCTTTTACAACCGCAGCAGCTTTCCCATTAGAGGCGGTATTTATTAATTTCCAGTTATATTGAATATCATCAAGAGAAATTTTTAGGATAGATTTCATAAAAAGATAATAAACAAATTTAAATTATTTTACTAATAGATTTGGTCTGGTAAACGCTCACTTTGGACTAAATCCATAAACCTTGTGAGTTTAGCCTCAAATTGTATTTGGATAATACCTGTTGGTCCATGGCGTTGTTTAGAAATAATAATCTCTGCCTTTCCATCAGCAGCACTTCTTCTATCCTGCCATTTTATAAACCGTTCATTAAAACTTTCTTGATTTTCATTATCTCTTTGACTTGGTTCACTCTTATCAAGATAGTATTCTTCTCTATATACAAACATTACTACATCAGCATCTTGTTCGATAGAACCTGATTCTCTTAAGTCAGCAAGTATAGGTCTTTTGTCTTCTCTTTGTTCAACAGCTCTACTTAACTGAGATAAGGCTAGTATAGGCACATTTAATTCTTTAGCTAGTGATTTTAAGCCTCTAGTTATATTAGATATTTCTTGAACTCTACCTTGTCCTTCACTGGCTTTTGATCCTTGGATTAATTGAATATAATCAATTATAATTAATCCCAATCCATTTGTTCTCTTTAACCTTCTTGCTCTTGATGCAATTTGACTAACAGAGATTGCAGGAGTGTCGTCTATAAAAAAAGGTAAGTTATGTATGTTATTTTGAGTAACAACAAGTTTAGAAAACTCATTATCATTAATGTCACCACTTCTTAATCTATGAGAGTCTATAGTAGACTGCTCTGCAAGTATTCGTAAAGCTAATTGTTCAGCTGACATTTCTAAAGAAAATATCAATATTGCTTCATTTTTATCTGATTTACTACTTTTAGCTGCATTAAAACCAATATTAGTAGCTAAAGCTGTCTTTCCCATTGCAGGTCTTCCAGCTAGAACAATAAGGTCTGATTTATTTAAACCTCCCAAATGACGATTTATTCCAGAAAATCCAGTATCAATTCCAGATAATTTGCCTTTTCTATTATAGGCTAAGTCAATTTGTTTAGTTGTGCTAGCCAGAACTGTTTTAAAATCGGATGGCCCTGTATTGATTTGATCTTTTTCAGCTAGATTATATAATTTTTCTTCAGTATTCGATATCTCTTGATCAGGAGTTGTGTCAATTGTTGGATGATTTGATTTATGAATCAACTCATCTGCTATAACAATTAAACATCTTCTGATATAACAATTACGTATTTCTTCTGCATAAAATCTAGATTTGCTGAGAGATAACACACCATCTCTTAAGTCTATAAGATATTTCTCAATATCTATATCCAAATTATGTTTATTATCACTAAGATAGTTTTTTAGTGTTAATGGATCCGCTAAACGACCATTATCTATTAAAGAAATGCTCGCATCATAAATATTTGAATGAAGAGGATCAAAAAAATAATTAGAACTAAAATTTGTAGGGAGGTCCTCTAAAATCTTATTATCAAATAGTATTGAACCTATTAGGCTTTGTTCAGCTTCAAGGTTTTGAGGCATTATATTTTTATTTTTTATTGTCTCATTAGAATTTACATAGTCATCGACTAAACTATCATCCATATTATCATCTCCCGTATGCAATGGAGATTAATTTTTATTAATCTATGAATAAAAAACAAGATTATAATTTATTCTTTTACTTTAACTGCTTCTTCTTCTATCTTATTTTGATCTTGGTCTTTATTTTCGAGTTTCGTTGAAGTCTCATTATTGTCTGTTTCTAAAACTTCCTCCGGGGCTTTATCAATTTTTTTATCATTATTTTTCTTTTCAAAACGTTTTGCATCTTTTTGCGCCCTTTTTGATCTTATATCTCCTCCAGTTATTTCTGTTGTAATAATAGCCTTACCGGATTTTGATTGTTCTTTAGCTTCCTCAGTTGATCTAGCTATATTTAATTTTAATTTTACATATACTTCTGGATGAAGTTTTATTGATACATCTTCAAATGATAAAGTTTTAAGTGTTTTGTTTAAAACAATCTGTGACTTATTGATTGATAAACCTAAATTTGTGACTTCTTGAGCAATGTCTTTACCTGAAACAGAGCCATATAATTGACCAGATTCACTTGCTGCTCTTATTATAATTATTTCTTTAAAGTTTAAGTTTTTAGCTACATTTTGAGCCTCTTTTTTTCTCTCTATATTTTCACCTTCCAGTTGTGCTTTCTTATCTTCAAACATTCTAATGTTTTCTTTAGAAGCAAATACTGCTTTGCCATGTGGTAATAGGAAGTTTCTTGCATATCCAGACTTAACTGTTACTAAATCACCAATTTGACCTAATTTTTCAATACGTTCTAATAATATAATGTTCATTTGTTTCTCCGACTTAACCAACAACATAAGGCATTAAAGCTAAAAACCTTGCTCTTTTAATAGCTTTAGAGAGTTCTCTTTGTTTTTTGGCTGAAACGGCAGAAATCCTGGATGGTATAATTTTTCCTCTTTCAGAAACATATCTTGTTAATACTTTTAGATCCTTATAGTCAATTTCAGGAGTATTAGGTACTGCAAATGGACAAGATTTTCTTCTTTTTTGATTAGGCTTTCTTAGTGCTTCTCTTGTTATATTTAATTGTGTCATATTCTTACTCCCTCATTATTCATTGTCAGATGCTGAAGAGTTTTCATCTGTGACAGATTCATTAATTGATTTATCAGGTTTATTGACCATTAATGGCGAAGGTTTTTCATTAATAGATTTGATTTTGATAGTAAGAAATCTAATTATGTCTTCGTCTAATCTCATTAAACGTTCACATTCTTGAATAGCTTCTGGAGGCCCATCAATGTTTAAGAGCATATAATGCCCTTTTCTGTTTTTATTGATTTTGTAAGCAAGGTTTCTAATGCCCCAATTCTCTCTTTTTTTTATTTCCCCTTTAAAAGATTTAATCACTTCTATGAATTTTTCTAATAATGTTTCAAATTGACCTGGTGTGAGGTCTTGTCTTCCAATTATAACACTTTCGTATAATGCCATCTTTTTCTCCTTCTGGCTTTTTGGGTGTTAATACCCAGGTTATCCATCAAGAAAATTGATGGAAAGGAGCACATAAATTTAATTATATTTATGCTGGTATTTTATTTATTTGTGGAACATAAATGTTTATAAAAATTATGCAATAAATAATTATAAATTTTTAATATTTAACGAGGAATTAATATGAACTTTATAGTTTTCCCTGGACAAGGTTCTCAAAAAATTGGGATGGGTAAAAATCTATCGGAAAATTTTCCTGAAGCAAAAGAAGTTTTTGACGAGGTTAATGATGCATTGAACTTAAATTTAACTAAAATTATGTGGGAGGGTTCAGATACTGAAATTTCATTAACTACTAACGCACAACCTGCTCTTATGGCATGTGGAGTAGCTGCTTTTCGGGTTTTAAGCAAATTAAAAGATAAAAATTTAGAACAGTTAGCCGATTTTATCTCTGGACACTCATTGGGTGAATACACAGCTATGACAGTTTCACAAGTTTTTTCTCTTAAGGAATGCGCTGTTTTACTCAGATTAAGGGGTGAAGCTATGCAACAAGCTGTCCCAGTTGGTAAAGGGGCTATGGCAGCTTTGATTGGTGGTAGTGTTAATCAAACAATAGAAATTATTGAAAAAGCTCAAATTCATGGAATTTGTGACATTGGAAATGATAACGCAGATGGTCAAATAGTAATAAGTGGGGATGTAAAAGCTGTTAAAAACGCAATTGAAATTGCAAAAAATAATGGTGTGAAAAGAGCAATTTTACTCCCAGTTAGTGCTCCTTTCCATTGTAGATTAATGAAGCCTGCTCGTGTGATTATGGAAGAAGCTTTAAACAATTTAAAATTTAATGTACCTTTAATCCCAATAGTTTCAAACATTACAGCTTTACCTCATACAAATCCTTCAACACTAAGAAAAAATTTAATTGACCAAGTTACTGGAACTGTGAGATGGCGAGAAACAATGGAGTTTGCAAAAAATCAAGGTGTTAAAAAAATAACTGAATTGGGAAGTGGAAAAGTTCTTACAGGAATTGCAAAAAGAATGATAAAAGATATTTCAAGTGAAAGTTTTGAAAATCCAGAAGATTTTGTTTCTTTCCTTTAATTTAATTACGGAGTACGGAAATGTTTGATCTAAGAGATAAGGTTGTTTTATTAACTGGAGCGACTGGAGGTATTGGTAAATCTATAGCAAAAAGGATGAAAGAAAAAGGTGCTAGGCTCATTCTTTCTGGAACAAGACAAAATATTCTTGATGAACTTTCTTCAGAATTAGGAGATGATACAAAAGCAATAGCCACAGACCTAAACTCTAAAGAAAGTATTTTATCTTTAGCAAAAGAGGCTGAAACTTCTTTTGGTCATATAGACATTCTTATTAATAATGCTGGTATTACAGCAGATAATCTTTTTTTAAGGATGAAAGATGAAGAATGGGAAAATGTTTTAAATGTTAACCTATCTGCCAGTATGAGACTTACAAGACAAGTTATAAAAGGCATGCTCAAAAGAAAATATGGAAGAGTTATTTTTATTAGTTCAATAGTAGGATATACTGGCAATCCAGGTCAGGCTAACTATTCAGCTTCCAAATCAGCTTTATCAGGTCTTACAAAATCCATTGCTTTAGAAGTGGCAGCTCGAGGAATAACTTGTAATCTTATTGCCCCAGGATTTATATCAACACCAATGACAGATAAACTTACAGAAGATCAAAAAAATAAAATAATTGTTAATATTCCAGCTAATAGGTTGGGTAACGCAGAAGATATATCAAATGGCTGCATTTATTTAGCTAGTGAAGAAGCAAGTTTCATAACTGGAACTACGTTACACATAAATGGTGGAATGAGCATGATATAATTTTTTGCGCATCATTTCATTATATGCTTGGCATGATTACATATTTATGTTACTCGAAACCAGATAATATTTACATATACTTAAGGGGATTTTAATGAGTGATATAGCTGGCAGAGTAACTAAGATTGTAGTTGAACATCTTGGTGTTGATGAATCAAAAGTGGTAGAAAGTGCAAGTTTTATAGATGATCTGGGTGCTGACAGCTTAGACACTGTAGAATTAGTAATGGCTTTTGAAGAAGAGTTTGAATGTGAAATTCCTGATGATGCAGCTGAAAAAATTCAAACTGTCAAAGATGCAATAGACTTTATAGCTTCAAATAGCTAATTACCTAATATTGTTTGCTCGAGTTATAATTAGGAGATTTTTATGCGTCGGGTTGTTGTTACTGGATTAGGATTATTAACACCCTTAGGTTTAGGAACAGATACTAATTGGAAAAGGCTCGTATCTGGCTTAGTTGGCATAAATAAAATAGATAACTTTGACGTTTCAGACTTACCCTGTAAAATTGCTGGTCAAATACCAAAAAAGAGCGATGATCCTGAAGGTGGTTTAAGTATTGATGACTGGATAGAACCTAGAGAATTCAAAAGAATAGATAGGTTCATAGCTTATGGTCTTATCTCAGCAACCCAAGCCGTTGAAGATTCAGGTTGGATACCAAATAATGAAGAACAAAAGAATAGAACTGGTGTGATACTTGGTTCTGGTATTGGAGGTCTTGAAACTATCTCTAACACAACTGAGCTTTTGAATTCTAAGGGACCAAGAAAAGTTAGTCCTTTTTTCATACCGTCTGCACTTATAAATTTATTATCAGGACAAGTAAGTATTAAATACGGTTTTAAAGGTCCAAACCATTCTGTTGTTACTGCTTGTTCAACTGGAGCTCATGCTATTGGGGATGCGTCAAGAATAATCCGTTATGGTGACGCAGATGTAATGATTGCAGGTGGAGCTGAAGCAGCTTGCTGTAGAATTGGTATGGCAGGGTTTGCTGCCGCTAGAGCATTAAGTACTAACTTTAATAATAATCCTAAACACAGTTCTAGACCTTGGGATGAAGACAGAGACGGCTTTGTTATGGGTGAAGGTGCTGGAGTACTTGTTCTTGAAGAAAAAGAACATGCTCTTGCAAGAGGTGCAAAAATATATGCAGAAATAAAAGGGTATGGTTTATCTGGCGATGCTCACCATATAACAGCTCCTGCTGAAAATGGAGATGGTGGTTACAGAGCGATGTTATCAGCAATTAACGATGCAGGAATAACTCCTGCAGACCTTGATTATATAAATGCACATGGTACTTCTACACCTTTAGGTGATATAATTGAATTGAAAGCTATTGGTAGACTTCTTGGACATAAAATAGAAAATATTAGTATTAGTTCAACTAAATCTGCAACAGGGCATCTATTAGGTGCAGCTGGTGCAATAGAAGCTATTTACTCAATATTATCAATCGTAAACCAAACTGTTCCTCCTACAAACAATCTTGTAAACCCAGATAAAGATTCATTAGGTTTTGACTTGGTACCAAATAAATCAAAAAAAAGAAAAATAAAAAATGTACTTTCAAATTCATTTGGTTTTGGAGGTACAAATGCAAGTTTAGTGATTGGTAGCTAAGATTGAGTTTGAAAAATAAGTCTGCACTAATATTAACAATATTTTTTTTAATTTGGACTTCAATCTACATATATTTTGATTCAATGACTAACAAAGTTGTTGTTTTTAGTGAGACTTATTACTTATTGAATAAAAATACTAGCCAAAAAAAAATAATATCTGAACTTAAAACAAAAAATATAGATATTTCTTATATAAATTGGAAATTAGCATCATTGTCCCATACAAAAACATTTATTCCTAAAGCGGGAGAATATTTAATTCCTAAAAATATTACGCTAGTTCAATTACAACAAATCTTCCATACAGGTAAAACATTAACTAGACAATTTACACTTGTCGAAGGATCTACGGCCGTTGATTTAAAAAAAAAAATACTAAAAAATCCTTATTTGACTGGGAAAATTAGAGAGTTAGAAGAAGGTATTTACAAACCAGACACATATTTTTTTAAATTAGGTTTTCCTAGAAGCAAACTCTTAAATCAAATGAAAACAGCTCAGGAAAAATTTTTAAATTCTGTTTGGAAAGAAAAGCCAAAAGATTTTATCTTAAAGAATAAAAATGAATTATTAATACTCGCTTCAATAATCCAGAAGGAGTCTGGAAATATTGATGATAGTAAATTAGTAGCAAGTGTTTTTATCAATAGACTTAAAAATAAAATGAAACTCCAATCAGACGTAACACTTGCATATGGTTTCAAAGTTAATGGTAAAAATATTACAAGAAAAATGTTAAAATCAACTAATCCATACAATACATATAAATTGCACGGTTTGCCTCCAACACCAATTTCCTACCCAGGTGAAAATGCATTAAACGCATTAAGGAACATAGAAAAAACTGAATATATTTATTTTGTTAGCGATGGGAATGGCAGGCATAGATTTTCTAAAACATATAGTTTACATAAGAAAAATATTAAGTTATGGAAAGATACTTTGAATAAGGATAAATAATGTCCAAAATTGTAAATAAAGGCTTATTACTTATTATTTCATCACCATCTGGTGCAGGTAAAACAACTATATGTAAAAAATTAATTAATGAAGTTGATGATATTGATTTATCAGTTTCGGTAACCACACGAAAAAAAAGAAAAGATGAAATTGAAGGAAAACACTATTTTTTTAAAAATGATGATGAGTTCAGAAAATTATTAAAGGAAAATAAATTCTTAGAACATGCTAATGTTTTTGGGTACCTCTACGGAACGTTAAAAAATGAGGTTGTATCAAAAATCAACAAAGGAATTGATGTTATTGTAGATATTGATTGGCAAGGAACAAGACAAATTGCAAAACAATTGCCAGAAGATATCATTAAAGTTTTTATTTTACCTCCATCAATGAAAGAACTTGAAAACAGACTTGGCAAAAGAGCAAGTGAAAATAAAGAGAATTTTAAAAAAAGAATGTCGGAGGCAAAAAAAGAAATAAGTCATTATAATGAATATGACTTTGTCATAGTAAATAATGATCTTCAGATAGCTGTAGATCAAATTAAACATATCTTATTTTCTGAAAGACTCAGAAGATATAGACAATTAACAATAAATAAGACGATAAAAAAACTAATTTAATTTTCATAATGAAATGACTTTTCAGCTATTCTACAAAAGTCAATAATAGACAAATTTTCTGGTCTTAAATTTGGAGAAATATTCAGATCTTTTAATATTTTTTCACCATTAATTTTTTTTAAACTAGTTTTGAGCATTTTTCTTTTCTGACTAAAAGCCATATGAGTTATTTTTTCCAAGGATTCAAATGAGACATCATAAAGTGGTTTTGAAAGTGGTTTCAATTGTATTACTGATGATTTAACCTTAGGTCTTGGTATAAAAGCCTCACTTGGAACATCAAATAATTTTGAACTTTCTGTCAACCAATTTATTAGAATTGATAATCTTCCATAATGTTTTGAACCAGGCTTTGCAACAATTCTTTCAGCAACCTCTTTTTGAAACATTAAAGTTAGTAAATCAAAGTTTTCTATGTATTTTAACCAAGTTATCAACATTTTAGTTCCTACATTATATGGCAGGTTTGCTATCACTTGTCTTGGTGCTTCACCTAAATTCCAAATAGGAAAATTGAGAGCATCAACAATAATTATTTTGAGTTTATCTTTGTAAATCGTTTTTAGTTCACTTAACATTTTCTCAGATTGAATATCTTTATCTATTGCATAAACAATTGCAGATTTATTTTTCAAAATAGATCTTGTTAAACTACCTGGTCCAGAACCAATTTCTATAATAGTTGATGCTATCGGTTTTGATTGTTTAACAATCTTATCAGTAAGATTTAAATCAAATAAAAAATTCTGACCTAAAGCTTTATTAATTTTTACTTTATTCTTTTTTAAAGTTTCTTGTATGGTAGGTAAATTTTCAATTTCATTATGCATTTTTTTTGTTGTAACTCATTTCATATGCAAGGTTAATTGCAGAAATTAAACTTTCAGGATTAGCTAGACTTTTACCAGCTATGTCAAATGCAGTACCATGATCTGGGGATGTTCTTATAAAATCCAAGCCTAGTGTAACATTAACTCCATTATGAAAATCTAAAGTTTTGATTGGTATAAGAGCTTGGTCATGATACATACAAACAGCTAGATCATAATGAAGTCTTTTTTCAGCTGAAAAAGCAATATCCGGTGATATTGGCCCTGTAATAGATATATCAATAATTTTTTTTAATTCATCTATAGCTGGTTTTATTACCTTTATCTCTTCATCACCTAAATCACCATTTTCTCCTGCATGAGGATTCAAACCTGTAACGATAATCGAAGGATTCTTAATATCAAATAAAATTTTTAAATCTTCAACTGCAATCTTTATTTTGGAATGAATAAGTTCTTTAGTAATCATTTGGGATACTTTTTTTAGAGGAACATGAATTGTTAATGGTAGGGTTTTAAGTCCATTAGTTACCAATATCATAACTGGCTTCTTTTTATTTTTGGATAGAGACCCTAAAAATTCAGTATGACCTTCAAAATTGAATCCAGATTTGTACATGATATATTTATTTATAGGGTTAGTAACAATTGCAGAAGCAATGCTTTTATTATGTATTTCTAAAGTTTTTAATATTGAAGATTTCGTAAAAGAAAAATTTTTTATATCTGGTTTTCCAAATTCAACTTTATTACACAGTTTTATAGGAATTACATTTAATTGATTGTTTATAAAATCAGAAAATTTTATTTTATCTTTAATCTCATTAATTTTTATGTCACTTTTAATCGATTTTTTATAATATTCAACCAAGATAGGATCGGTTATAACAACTACATTAATATTTTTATTAATTTTTTGAGATTCTATAGCTTTTATAGTTATTTCTGTTGAAATGCTAGCTGGATCTCCAGCAGTAATTA
>CACBMD010000011.1 GCA_902539895.1 uncultured SAR116 cluster alpha proteobacterium | reverse complement strand
TATTTCTTTTAAGATTATTCTAGTAGTATTTTTAGGTCAAAATAATTGTAATATCCATTTATATAATAAAATAGAAGAAGGATCATATTATTTAAAATTTATTCTATTTGTTTTATCTATTTTAATAATTTTCTCTGGTTGGTATTTTAATAATTTATTTTCTGGTATTTTTGGCGAAAACATATGGCGTTTTGTATTACTGGGTAGTGCTGAATTTTCTTTAAAACATAATCTAAATGATAATCTATGGCTTTTTGAAATAAGAAATATTGTTTGTTACATTGGAATTTTTTTAGCTTTTTTAAATTATCTTATTATTCCCAAATTAGGAGATAATATAAGACTCAAAAATAATAAATTATTTAAAAATTATTTAAAATTTTTTACTTCGTATGATTTTAATAGATGATAACTCTATAGGCAAACCTTTGACATATTTTGACCTTAATATTTTACAAACTTGTTCTAGTACAAACGATATAGCAATAGCAAACGCAAAAAAAGGATTACCAGAAGGCAGTTCATATTTATCTTACTTACAAACTAATGGACGAGGTAGAAATAACAATCAATGGGAATCAATGAATGGTAATCTCTTTTTATCTACAATTTTTAGGCCAACTACAAGTAAATCAAATTGGAATCAATTATCATTGATAATAGGTTTATCAATATTTGAAACTTTAATTAAATTGGGTGTAGATAAAAATATAATTGAATTAAAGTGGCCGAATGATGTGCTTGTTCAGAAAAGTAAAATATCAGGTGTTTTACTAGAATCTTTTAATGATTTTATCGTTGCTGGAATTGGACTAAATATTCTAAAAACTCCACAAAACGAAACAAAATGGAACACTACTAAACTCTATGATCATATAGACAATGATTTTTCTCTTAAACATATTGCTAATACAATATTAAAAATAATATTTGAAAATTATGCCATTTGGCAAAATAAGGGATTTAATTTTTTTAGAAATAAGATAAATAAATATATTTATAATATAAATAATAAAATTGTTATTAAATTAAATAATCAATCTATGAATGTAAGTGGAGTTTTTTTAGGATTAGGAGATAATGGGAGTTTGAAAATTAAAGTCGGTAATGAATATTTAGAATATTATTCTATCGAAAGTTTCTTTTTTCCAGATGAAGAATTATTATGATATTAGCAATTGATTGTGGCAATACAAATACTGTATTTGCTCTCTATACTGTAAATAATCAAATTAACCAATTAACAAGCTGGAGAATTAACAACGACTCTAAAAGAACTGCTGATTTGTATTATCCTTGGTTATTAAAAATGTTTGAAATTTCTAAATTTGATATTACCAGTATTAAAGGAATATCTATAGCATCAGTTGTTCCAGAAACGCTTGTAAATATAAAATCCTTAATTAAAAAATACTTTAATGTTAATACATTAATTGTTAACGAAAATATCCTTGATTTGGGGATAAAGGTAAATATTGATAATCCAAAAGAAGCAGGCGCTGACAGATTAGTTAACTCATACGCTGCTGAGAAATTAAAAATTTCACCTGCGATTATAATCGATTTTGGAACAGCCACAACTTTTGACATTGTAGGAAAAGATGGTAGTTATAATGGTGGTATAATTGCTCCTGGAGTAAATTTATCTTTGGAATCTCTATATCTTGCTACTGCCAATTTACCAAAGATTTCACTTAGACCTTTAATAGACAAAAACTCTACTTTAATTGGGAAAAACACTATAAGCGCTATGGAGTCTGGAATATTTTGGGGGTATGTATCAATGATTGAGGGTTTGATTGAAAAGATAAAATCAGTTAATAAATTCTCTGATTATAAAGTTGTAGCAACTGGTGGATTAAGTAATTTATTCAAAAAATCGTTGAAAAGTATTGACGTTATTGTAGATGATTTAACTTTGATTGGATTAGTTAAATTATACTTAAATAATAAAAATTAATAATTATTTGAAAGAAAAATATGCATTGGGATAAATCTGACTTATTATTTTTGCCTGTTGGTGGTTCTGAAGAAATAGGAATGAATGCAAATTTATATCATTATGATGATAAATGGATACTAGTTGATCTTGGTATTTCATTTCCTGATGAGACAGATTTAGGGATTGATGTTTTATTGCCAGATTTTGAGTTCATCAAATCTTTAGGAGATAAATTTTTAGGCATAATCCTGACTCATGGACATGAAGACCATATAGGAGCAATACCATATTTTGCAAATAGTATAAAATGTCCTATTTGGGGCACACCATTTACTATTGCTCTTTTAAAAAGAAAATTAAAAGAAAATAATAAAAATAATGAAATTAAATTAAAAACTCTAAATATTAATGAAAAATTTGATGTTGGTCCTTTTAAATTAAAAGCTATAAGAACTTCACATTCTATTCCTGATCCTGTGTCAATTTTAATTTCTACAAAAACAGGTAATATATTTCATTCAGGAGATTGGAAACTAAATAACTCTTCTAATATCAATGAACACATTGACATAAATGATTTTAGATCTCTAGGAAAAGATGGAATTTTGGCAATGGTTTGTGATTCTACTAATGCTTTAGTCGAAGGTAGAACACCATCAGAGGATTTTGCATATGATGGATTGATGGAAACTATTCTAAACATAAAAGGAATGGTGCTAGTTACTTGTTTTTCTTCCAATATTAGTAGAATTAAGTCTTTATTAGATATAGCTAAAAAATCTGATAGATCAGTATTAATTATTGGTAGAGCCCTATTAAGGGCAGTTGATGCTGCAAAAGAGGTTGGAATTTTAGATAATTTACCTGATTTATTATCTGTGAATGACCTTAATTTAATTCCTAGATCTAACGTTTTAATAATTTCTACTGGTTCTCAGGGCGAGCCAAATTCTGCTTTAAATAGAATTTCTAGAGATGCTGATAAATATATTAAATTAAAAAAAGGTGACACAATAATTTTTTCTAGCAGGAAAATACCTGGAAATGAAAATGCTATATTAAAAGTTCAGACGCGGTTTCTTGAAATGGGTGTTGAAATAATCACAGATGATAATAAAAATGTTCATGTTTCTGGTCATCCTTCAAAAGACGAATTGGTAGATATGTATTCTTACATAAAGCCAAAAATTTCTATTCCAGTCCATGGAACAAGAGAGCATATAGATGCACACGCGGAACTAGCTCATCAATGTCAGGTACCAAAAATAATAAAACCAAAAAATGGAGATGTTATAAAGTTAAATGGATCTACTCCAAGTGTAATTTCAAAAGTTGATTTTGTTAATCATGTATACGATGCTGGTGAAATTGTTCCTATAAATAATGAGAGATTCACAGTCAGAAGACATTCTTTATGGAATGGATTCGTAAGTGTTTCAGTTGTAATCAATGAAGAATGTAATTTAGTTGCTCCTCCACAGATTTCACAAATAGGGGTGTCAGATAGTAACACAATGGATAATTTTTTAATTAGTATTTCTCTAAAAATTGAAAGTTTGATAGATGACAATATTTCAAGTATATCAAAATCTGACGATGATATTATTAATAAAATAAAAAAGATAATTAGAAGTGAATTTAAATCAAGTTTTTTAAAGAGACCTGCAGTAAGCGTCCATATCAATAGAGTTTAAAAAAGATAGATGAGTTTAGTATCATATATAGTTGTTCTTTTAATGTTTTGGATGATTTCTTTTTTTATTTCACTTCCAATAGGTGTTAAAGTTTCTGAGCATCATGAAAAAGGATTTGCAAACTCTGCTCCAGATAAAACTAATTTAAAAACTAAGGTAATTATTTCCTTTTTAATATCTTTTATACCAGCTTCTTTAATTTATTGGGTGATTGAAAAAAATTTATTAGATAATTTTTTTAACAATTATATTTTATGAATATATAATATTTTTAATTATATTTTGAAATTGAACTTTGAGTTTTTCTGAGGTAAAAATCATTAAGTATTTTCGTTCGGTTATATTATAATGTTTAAAAAAATTTTTTTATCTTCAGATCATGCTGGTTTTGAACTTAAAGAAAAAGTTAAAAGTTTTTTAAAAGATAATAACTTTGAGTATGAAGATTTAGGTTGCTCCTCTTTAGAGCCAGTAGATTATCCAGATTTTGCAAAACTTTTATCTCAAAAAATAAAAGATAAAACTAATTCTAAGGGTATACTTTTTTGCGGAACAGGAATTGGTATTTCAATGGCAGCAAATAGATTTCAGCATATAAGAGCTGCTTTATGTACAAGTGTTGAAATGGCTTCTAAGAGCAGGAAACATAATGACGCTAATGTGCTCGCGTTAGGAGGAAGAACTTTAGAAGAAAAATTAGCTTTGGAAATAGTAAAAGAGTTTTTGCAGACTGATTTTGAGGCTGGCAGGCATAGTTTAAGAGTTGATAAAATATAGAATTTAATAATAAGGATAAATAAATGTTTTATAAAGATGGTTTTTTTAACAAAGATATAAGTGATTATGATCCAGTTTTATATAAGTCTCTTAATAGAGAACTTGATAGACAACAAAACCAAATTGAGTTGATAGCATCAGAAAATATAGTTTCAAAATCAGTATTACAAGCACAAGGCTCTGTTTTAACAAATAAATATGCTGAAGGTTACTTTGGTAAAAGATATTATGGTGGATGTGAATATGTAGATGAAGTTGAAAAACTTGCAATTGATAGAGCAAAAAAACTTTTTAATTCTAACTTTGTAAATGTACAGCCTCACTCAGGCGCGCAAGCAAATCAGGCTGTGTTTCTAAGTTTGTTAAAGCCAGACGATACTATACTTGGAATGAGTTTGGCAGCTGGTGGCCATTTGACTCATGGAGCTAAACCAAATCTGTCTGGTAAATGGTTTAATGCAATTCAATACGGTGTAAGGAAAGAGGATTCATTAATAGATTTTGAAGAAATTGAAGAGCTTTCTATCAAACATAAACCAAAATTAATTATTGCAGGAGGTTCTGCTTATCCTAGAATAATTGATTTTAATAAATTTAGAGAAATAGCAAATAAAATTAATGCTTATTTATTGGTAGATATGGCCCATTTTTCAGGTTTGGTTGCAGGTGGTGTTCATCCAAACCCTATTGACTACGCAGATATAGTAACCACAACCACCCATAAAACCCTAAGATCTGGACGGGGTGGAATGATTTTAACAAACAATGAAAAGCTTTTTAAAAAAATAAATTCTGCTGTTTTTCCTGGTCTTCAGGGTGGTCCATTAATGCATGTAATTGCAGGTAAAGCGGCAGGTTTTGGAGAAGCACTAACAAACGAATTTAAAACATATGCTAAAAACGTTGTTTTAAATGCTCAATGTTTATCTAAAACTTTAATAAAAAGAAATTATGAAATAGTTTCTGGTGGAACTGATAATCACATAGTTTTATTAAATCTAAATAATAAGAATATAACAGGGGCAAATGCAGAAATAGCACTTGAAAATGCTGGTTTAACCTGTAATAAAAATGGAATTCCATTTGATCCTTTACCACCAACTGTTACATCAGGTGTTAGATTTGGTTCAGCAGCAGCAACAACTAGAGGATTTCAAGAAAAAGAGTTTGAGTTAATAGGTAACTTTATTGCTGATGTTTTGGACGGATTTAAAGATAATAAATCTGATGAAAAAAAAGAAAAACTTATTTACGAAAAAGTTAAAAATTTATGTGCAAATTTTCCAATTTATTAGTTTCTAGGAGAGTATTATGAGATGCCCTTTTTGTGGAAAAGATGATACGCAAGTAAAAGACTCAAGGGCAAGTGATGATGGTGGATCAATCAGAAGAAGAAGATTATGCACTAGCTGTGGCTCAAGATTTACAACTTTTGAAAGAATTCAATTAAGAGACTTAACAGTAATAAAGAGAAATGGTAAAAAGATTCCTTTTGATAGAGATAAACTATTAAAATCAATGTTGATGGCACTCCGCAAAAGACAAACTGAAGAAGATGCAATTGAGCGTGCTGTAAATGGCATTGTAAGACAGCTCGAATCTTATGGTGAAAATGATATTCAATCAAAACTTATTGGTGAATTAGTCATGAATGCTTTGGCTGAAATTGATAATGTTGCCTATATCAGATATGCATCAGTATATAGAGATTTTAGAGAAGCTGGAGATTTTGGTAAATTTGTAGAACAAGAAATAAAAGAACAATAAATTATAGTTAATAAATGTCAATAAACCACGTTAAATGGATGAATTTTGCAATTTTACAGGGTTTAAAATCAAAAGGTGCAACTGGAAAAAATCCACCTGTAGGATGTGTAATTGTAAAGAACGATATATTGTTATCTTATGGTAGAACAGGTATTGCTGGTAGGCCTCATGCTGAAGAAGAAGCGATTAACAACGTAGTTGACAAAAAAAATCTAAATGAATCTACAATGTATGTAACTCTTGAGCCATGTGCTCATAAAAATAACAATGGATTATCTTGTGCTGAGCAAGTTTATAGATCTGGTATCAAAGAAGTCTTCGTTAGTTGTATAGATCCTGATCGTAGAACTAATAAAAAAGGAATTAATTTTTTAAGAAAAAAAGAAATTAAAGTTCATGAAAATTTTATGAATAATGAAGCAATAAAACTTTATGATGGATTTTTTTCTAGGATTTTATTCAATAAACCTTTTGTTTCGCTAAAAATTGCCTGTTCACTGGATGGTAAAATTGCGTTAAAAAATAACAAATCTAAATGGATAACCAATGAATTGAGTCGTTCGTACGTACATTTTTTAAGATCACAAAACGATGCTATTATGACTTCAAGTTCCACTATTTTAAATGACAATCCAAGAATGAATTGTAGATTAAATGGATTAGAAAAAAGAAGCCCCACAAAAATAATATTGGATAGATATTTAAAAATATCTTCTAAATATAATATATATGATACATCAAATAAAAAAGATATTTTTCTCTATTCTTTAATGGAAATGAAACATCATTTAACTGATCATAAATTTGTAAAAAAAATGAAAGTTGATAAGAAATTAAATGATAAAGATTTTTTTAATTTCATTTTTAATGATTTGGCTAAAAAGGGCGTAAACAATTTATTAATTGAAGCAGGTTCCATTTTAAATACATTATTGTTGTCTCTAAATTTAGTAGATGAATTATTAATATTCCGTTCAGGAAATATTATTGGTAATGATGGTCTTCCTCTAGTTAATAATTTAAACTTTAAAGAAATTAGTGATCTTACAAATTATAAAATTTCTAGTATTAAAATTTTTGAAGATAACATATTAGAAATAAGAAATTTGACAAATAAGGATGTTGCATGTTCACAGGTATTGTAAGTCATTTAGGAAAAGTCAATAAGATTACTCATCCTGATGATTGGGAATTACAGATTGATGTCATAAATGATAATAATCCAGATGGTAGTTTTAATATAAATTCAATAGCCATTGGTGCTTCTATATCTTGCTCAGGAATTTGTTTAACCTTAAAAAAGGTCTCTAATAATACATTATTTTTTGATGTAAGTGATGAAACCCGAGAAAAAACAAACTTTTCAACCTGGAAAATTGGATCTTTAATTAATTTAGAGAAGTCTCTTAAAGTTGGAGATGAATTAGGTGGTCATTTTGTTTATGGACATGTTGATACTACTGCTGTGATTAGTTCTATTGAAAAGATAAATGGTTCATATAAAATAACTTTTAATATAGATAGAGATTTTTTAAAGTATTTCGCTTCGAAGGGGTCTGTTTCAGTAGATGGTGTTTCTCTTACAGTTAATGATGTTGGTAATGATTTTTTTACAGTCAATATTGTTCCTTTTACTTGGTTACACACTAGTTTTAAGAATTATAAAATTGGAACGGTTGTAAATATTGAAATTGATATTTTAGTCAGATATTTAGAAAGTCTTAATGTAATTTAAGTAACTATGATATGATATTCAAAGTAAGAGTTTTTTCTTGGAGTTGAAATGGGTTTGTCCAGTATTGAAGATGTAATCAAAGATGCATCTAAAGGTAAAATTTTTATATTAGTTGATGATGAAAACAGAGAAAATGAGGGTGATTTGTGTGTTTTAGGAGAGTTTGCATCACCTGATGCGATTAACTTTATGGCAAAATACGGTAGAGGTCTTATTTGTTTGTCTTTAACAAGATCACAATCTGATAATTTAGGTTTATCTTTGATGGAAAGAAGAAATGAAGGCAGATTTGAAACTGCATTCACAGTTTCTATTGAAGCTACCAACGGAGTTACTACAGGTATTTCGGCGGCAGATAGATCAATAACAATCAAAACAGCAATCAATCCTGATGCAACAAAAAATGAAATTACAACCCCTGGACATGTTTTTCCATTGATTTCTAAAGATGGTGGAACTCTAATTAGAGCAGGACATACTGAAGCTGTCGTGGATATAGCAAAACTTGCTAATGCAAATCCTTCAGGAGTTATTTGTGAAATAATGAAGGATAACGGAGAAATGGCTAGATTACCAGATCTTATTTCTTTTTCAAAAAAGCATAATATTAAAATTGGTTCAATTTCAGATTTGATATCGTACAGAAGGAAAAATGAAATTTATTTAAAAAGAGTTTCTGAATCAATTCTTGAAAGTAGGTTTGGTGGAGTTTGGAGAATAATTATATATAAAAACATAATTGATCAATCAGAACATATCGCACTTGTAAAAGGCATAATAAATTCAAATGAAACAATTTTAGTAAGAGTTCATGCTCTGGATCTTTTATCAGATGTTTTAGGAAAACAATCCACAGAAAGAAATGGTTCTGAATTATCTTCTGCTATGGAAACTATAGCTAATGAAGGGAATGGGATTATTATTTTGATAAGAGATTTATCACCTGAATCTTTGTCAAAAAGTATTTCTAAATCTTTAAGATCAATCCAAAAAAAATCTACTAATATTAGAGAATATGGTGTGGGAGCTCAAATTTTATCAGATTTAGGTGTAAAAAACATGACTGTATTATCTAATAATAAAGCTAATGCAATTGGTTTAGATGGATTTGATTTAACAATAAAAAACTGGAAAAAGCTGGGCTAATATTATGACAGATAAAAAAAAAATTTTATTAGTTTGTTCTCCATATTACAAAGATATAGCTAGTAATTTAATAAAAGGAGCATCAGATTTACTAGTATCCAAATCTGTAGATTATAAAATTTTAAATGTACCGGGTGCTCTAGAAGTTGCGCCAGCAATTAAAATTATTTTAGACAAATCATTAAAAAAACCAATTTTTGACGGCTTTATAGCTTTAGGTTGTGTTATTAAGGGTGAGACGTATCACTTTGAAATAGTTGCTAATGAATCAGCAAGAGCTCTTATAGATTTGTCTATAAATTACTCTATACCAATAGGGAACGGAATTTTAACTGTTTCTAATAAAGATCAAGCTATTATAAGATCTGATCCCAAACAATTAAACAAAGGTGCAGATGCAGCTCTTGCTTGCTTATCTCTTATAAATATTAAAAAATGTATCAATTATGAATGATACTGAACATAAATTTAAAGAAAACTTAAGACATATTTCGATAAGAAAAAAAACAGCTTCAAGAATATGCTCTACTCAAGTATTGTACGGTGCATCCTTTTCAAACTGTGATATTGATAAATTAATTAGATCCTATATGGTCAATTACCTTCCTTCAATTTTAGAAGAATTAAACCTAAAAAATTTAGATTTTGATCTCTTAAATGCAATAATTAGGGGTGTTTGTAATAACATTTTGAAAATTGATGAAATAATCTCAAAAAAATTATCTAAAAATTGGTCAATCGATAGATTAAGTGAAACAGAGAAATCTGTATTAAGATTAGCAACATATGAATTAATATTCGAAAGAAAATTTAAAAAATTAACAATAATTAATGAATATATAAGTATAATTGAAGTGTTTGGAGGAAACCCAGATTTTGCTAATGCAATATTAGAAAATATTTCAAAAGAAATAAATGAAATTTAAAATGAATGAATTTGATTATATAGATAAATATTTTAGACCTTTAACGAATAAATTTGCTTTTAACTTAAAAAATGATGCAGCAATATTTAATCAAAAATCTTCTTGTGATTTGATTATTAGTACTGACACTTTGTGTGAGGGCATTCATTTTTTTGGAAATGAAGATCCTGTAGATATAGCAAAAAAAAGTCTTAGAGTTAATTTGTCTGACATGGCGGCAATGGGAGCAAAACCTGTTTTTTATAATCTTTCTTTAAGCATACCAAAGATTAAAGCAAGTCAATTCATACCTAAATTTGCTAAAGGTCTTCAAGATGATCAGAAAATTTTTGGTATCAAATTAATTGGAGGTGATTTAACATCCTCACTAAAACACATAAATATCACAATCACAATTTTTGGTGAAACTTCAAAGGGTCAATCAATTTCAAGAGACGGAGCCAAGATAGGAGATTACTTATATGTTTCAGGAATTTTAGGTTTATCAAAAATAGGATTAGATAATTTTAACTCAAATTTAAAAGAATTCCATGAATCTAAAAGAAAATATTTAGTCCCACAACCAAGAGTTGATTTAGGTATTTCACTAAAAAAAATAGCTAACTCAATGATTGATATTTCAGATGGTCTAGTACAAGATGCGATTCATTTAGCTAAAAACTCTAAATTAACATTAGAATTAAACTTGTGTAAAATCCCACTTCCAAATATAAAAAAACTTGATAAAAAATTAATTTTAGACTCAGCTTTATATGGTGGGGACGACTATGAGTTATTATTTTCTTGTAATGCTTCACATGAAAATTTAGTAGAGCAATTGTCAAAAAAATTGAATTTAAAACTAACAAAAATAGGAATTTTTAAAGAATTTAAAAAAGAATTTCTTAAATTTGAAAACAATATTTCTAAACCTAAAAACTCTTATCTACACTTTTAATTTTCACTGTCTTTTCTTCTTATTGCTCTTATTATGTCTTTCCAAAAAGAGGTCATATTTATTTTTTTACTATCTTGTTTTTTAGATACATTAATATGAAAACTATCTTTGTCTGAATATTTCTTCAAATTTTGTACAATACCGTTATTGTCTAATGTAATTTCTAAAACTAATATTTTTTTAGTTTTTCGTTCCTCAAAAGTTTTATAACTAGTTCTATGTGATATATAATAAATTATATTATCATTAAATACATTTTCAAAAATAGGAGGACCATAATTATTTATTATGTATTTTTTTGATGTTTTTCCAATTTTGATATCAAAATTTTCTATTTCTTTTTCTGACAATCCATTATTTTGAATTGTTTGAGTACAAGCACTTGAAATAAAAAATAACAAAATTATAAAAAGTTTTAAATTAATCATTTATGTTTCCAATTTAATTTATTTGATATATTAAATCATATTGTAAGTTTCTTATTTTAGGAAAAATTCAAAAATGTTTTTTAATTCTTACGCAATGACTAAGCACCATAAAAGAGATTTAGTAGATATATTTTATCAAAAAATTGTTAATGTTTCTAGAAATAAAGTTTTTTATACTAAACTTAATATACCCGACACATTAGATGGGAGATATGATTTGTTAGCTTTATTTTCTATTATACTGACTTTTTCATTATCAAGATCAAGTTCAAAAGGTATTGAATTATCCCAAATTTTATTTGACAAAATTTTTTTAGATTTAGATTTGAGTTTGCGGGAATTGGGTGCAGGTGACGCAGGAGTTAATATTAAAATTAAGGATATGATAAGATCTTACATGGGACGACAAAAAGCTTATTGTGCTTGTTTCGAAAAAGATAATTACATGGAATTAGAAAAAAGCGTTATCAGAAACATCTATAGAAACGTTGTTAAATATAATAACGAACCAAAATTATTAGTAAAATATTGTAAGAAATGCATTGACAAATTTAAAGATAAAAAAATTGAATATTTTACATCAAATAAATTTAATTTTCCTCACATAGACAATTTCTTCGAATGAGTTAAATTTCTATTATTTATTAATTTGCATTAATTATACGTTATTGTTAATAGTTTACTATTTTATTTTTGTAGTTTTATTTAAATTTTTATTGGAGTTATTTTGACACAATCAATTCACTTATCACTAGACGCAATGGGCGGTGATGATGCTCCTCAAATAGTTATTGAAGGCGCCGCACAATCTAAAATTAGGTATCCAAATTTAAAATTTTCTTTTTTTGGAAATAAGAACAAAATTTTTCCTATAATAAACTCACTTGAAATATTAAGAAACTCAAACGTCATTCATACTGATCAAATCATCGATGCAAATGAAAAGCCAAGTATAGCTGTTAGAAAAGGTAAAAATTCATCTATGGCCATGGCTATTCAACTTGTAAAATCAGGTAAAGCTGATGCGATAGTCTCAGCAGGTAATACTGGTGCTCTTATGGCTATGTCAAAATTAATTTTAAGACCCATGGATGGTATAACTAGACCTGCAATTGCAGCTTATTTCCCAACTATTATTGGTGAAAGTTGTATGTTAGATTTAGGAGCAAATATTGAATGTGATGAAAAAAATTTAGTTCAGTTCGCTTTCATGGGACAAGCATTTGCAAATATTGTAATGGGTATAAAAAATCCTTCAATTTCTCTTTTAAATATTGGAGAAGAAGAACAAAAAGGCTTAGATTATATTAAAAAAGCTTCAAAAATTTTATATAGCTTAAATAAACAAATTAATTATAAAGGATTTATAGAAGGAGACAAAATTGCACAAGGTATGTCAGATGTTATAATTTCAGATGGATTTGTTGGTAATATTTCACTTAAAACTGCCGAAGGTACAGCTTTACTAGTAACCTCTTATTTAAAAAAAGCTCTCACTAGTTCCTTGATCTCAAAAATTGGGTACTTGTTTGCTAAAAAAGCAATAAATGATTTTAAACTTCAAATGGATCCCAGAAAATACAATGGAGCGGTATTTTTAGGACTCAATGGCATTGCTGTAAAAAGTCATGGAGGTACAGACTCTTTTGGTTTTGCAAATGCGATTGGTGTAGCTGTTGATATGGTTAGATATAACTTTATATCTGATTTAAAAAATAAGATAAGTAGAATAGAATATAAGCTTTAAAAAATTTATAGTTTCGGGAGATTCAAAAATTTCATATAAAATATTGATAACCGGTGTGGGTTCCTACTTACCAATTAATAAATGTTCAAACGAATATCTTTCAAATTTTGTTGATACCTCTGATGAGTGGATTTCTAAAAGATCTGGAATAAAGAATCGTCATTTTGTAACAGATAATGAGAAGACTTCTGATATGTCTTTTTTTGCAGCTAATAAAGCTATAGAAAATGCAGAAATTTCTAAAAATGATATTGATTTAATAGTTTTGGCTACTACCACGCCGGATAATACTTTTCCGTCTACAGCATCACTAGTTCAAAAAAAATTAAAAATCAACGCAGTTTCTTTTGACGTTCAAGCTGTATGTGCTGGATTTATTTTTGCTTTATCTGTTGCTAAATCAATGATGATAGAAGGTAATTATAAAAACTGTTTGGTAATTGGTGCAGATTCTATGTCAAAGTTGTTAGATTGGAAGGATAGATCTACATCTGTATTATTTGGAGATGGTGCAGGGGCTGTAATTCTTCAAAAATTTGATAATACAGAATGTAAGTATGATGATTGGGGAATTTTATCCAATATAATACATTCAGATGGTCAATTTTACGACTTATTAAAAACTAATGGTGGTGTGGCGACAAATCAGAAAGTAGGTTTTATTGAAATGGAAGGCAAAGAAGTTTTTAAACATGCTGTAGACAAACTTTCTTCCTCTCTTGAAGAAGCCTTAGTTGCTTCAAACAAAAAAATTAACGAATTAGATTATTTAGTTCCTCATCAAGCTAATCAACGTATAATATTAGCTGTTGCAGAAAGATTGAAAATTGACGTTAACAAGGTTATTTCTACTGTAAGAGATCACGGCAACACATCTGCAGCCTCTATTCCCTTAGCTTTAGAAAATGCTATTAATTCAAACAAAATTTTAAATGGGAATTTAATTGGATTACACGCAATTGGTGGTGGATTAAGTTGGGGAGCTTCTGTAATAAGGATTGGTAAGCCAAAAAATTTTTAAAAAAAACTTTTAACTTAATTAAATTATACTAAGATGAATATATGAGAAAAACTTGGACTAGAAATGATATTATTGAGGCAATAAGCGATAATGTAGGCTTATCTTTATCTGATTCCTCTGAGATAATTGAAGATATTTTTGAATTTATTTTAAGTGAACTTGAAAAGGGAGATGATGTTAAAATATCGTCATTTGGAACTTTTTCTGTAAGACACAAAAAATCAAGAATTGGAAGAAATCCTAAAACTGGCGTGGAGGCTGCTATATCAGAAAGAAACGTTGTTACTTTTACTTCCTCAAACGTTTTGAAATCAACTTTTAAATAGCAATAATGTTTGATTTAAAGTCTAATCAAAATTCTTTCTACACAATATCCAAAACTGCTGAAATTATCGGTGTTAAATCTCATGTATTAAGATTTTGGGAAAAAAAGTTTTCTTCAATTAGCCCCAAAAAAAGTTTAAGTGGAAGACGTTATTATTCTTCAGAAGATATTGAGACTTTATTAATGATTAAAAAATTACTTTATGTAGAAGGTTATACTATAAAAGGAGCTACAAGTATAATTGATAAGAAAAGTCATCAAGAAATAAAAAAAATTGAAAATGATGTAAATATAAATTTATCTAAATCAATTAACTTAATACAACAAGGTTTGAATTTAATAAATAAAAATATTAATTAACTTAGCTATTTTGTTCATTAACAAAATAATTTTCTAATTCTTTATAGTTTCTTTGTAATTTATGTTTTGAAGCTAAATGTTGAACATAATAGTTAGAAATGTCATTTAAAAAACTTTTAGAAAAACTGAGATTTAAATCGTTAAATGTTTTTTTATTAAATTTATAATTATCAGTTCTGGTTTTAATAACCTTAATTGCAAATAAATTGTCAGCTGACATTATATATTCTATTTTATTATTTTCAATTTCGAAAATTTTAGTAATTAAATATTGGTCTTTTGTATTTCCTAAAGCTTTATCATTTCTTTTTAAAGAGGATTTATATAATAAGTTATTATTTTTTGATTCAACTATGTTTTTAGCTTTTTCTTTAGTTTTAAAAATTAATTCCTTTTTAAGCCATTGATCAAAAACTTTATTTTTTATTAAATTAAATTTTGGGTTTTCACTGTTATTTTGATTAACAGTCTCTATAATATAATAATTGTCATCATTTAAATTAAAAATTTCACTTAATTCATTAACTTCTGTATTCCATATATTTTTTATAAATTCAGGTTTTTTATCTAAAAAAATGGTATTTCCATCATAAGAGTAAATGAAACCTTCTTTAGAAATTTTATTAATATTTCTAACTGAAATTTTTTTATTAAATATGTCTGATTTTGCTATTTCTTCAATATTATTACCCTCTGCTATTAAATCCTCAATTTCATCAAGTTTTTCGAAAAGTATTTCTAATGATAATTCTTTTATTAATTTTTTCTTAATATCTTTTATTATATCTTCATAATTGGATTGTTTTTCAGGTGAAATATTAATTATCTTATATATACTAAATCCAAACTTAGTTTTTATAGGTCCTAAAGTTTCATTCAATAGTCCATTAAAAATTATATTAGAACTTTCTAATGGTAGGTCAGATTTTTTTAAAAAGCCTAGCTTTGTATCTGTTTCACTTAGATTGAATTTATTTTTTGCAAGTTCATTGAAATTTTCACCTTTTTTAATCAAATCAACAAATTCCTGAGCTTTAATTTTATTTTGTGTTGTTATTTGAAGTATTTCCCTTGTTTCTTCTATTTTATAATTTAATTTCTCAATTTCGTATTTTTCATCTATTTGCTTTTTATTGATTATTATCTGATCTTCAAAGTAAGAAGGAATAATCTCTAAATACTTTATGTCTCTTGTTATAGGTATTTCATAAGATTTTTTATTTTTTTTATAAAAAGATTTTAAAACATCATCAGATGGCTTTTTAATTTCACTTTGATTAAGAATTTTAAATGTTTCATATTCAATATCTCTAACTTCATTTTGCCAATCAATAATTTTTTTTATAATTTTTTTACTATAATAATCGTTATTCATGATAGGCATTGATAGTTGTTTAAAATTTGACTCAGTCTTTATTGTGTCTAGATATTTTTCCTCAGATAATCCCGCATTTTTAAGGCTTTGTATAAATTTGTTTTGTGAAAATTTACCAAGTGGATCCTTGAATGCCTTTTCTTCTTTAATTAATCTCATTTGTTCAGATAGAGGAACATTTAAGTCTAAGAAATTTGCTTCTTCATTTATTAAAATTTGTTGCTCTAGTTTGTTTAAAACACTCTTATGCATTCCATTTTTAATTACATCCTCTAAGCTTGGTCTATCCGGTAAAATATACCTAGCTCTGTTAATTTCATTAAGAGCTTCTTCAATTGATATAGTTTGATTCTCAACACTTAATACACTCTTGCCTTTAGATCCTCCTGTTAAATCTCCAACGCCCCACAAAGCAAAACCACAGATTAAAAGGACAAGAAAGCATTTAAAAAATATAGATTGTGTTTGGTTTCTAAGAGCTCTTAACATTTAATTACCTGGACGAATTGTTATTGGTTTCAAATTAATATACTATATATAATGAATTTCATATAATTTAATTTGTAATTTTTAATTATTTAACTTTAAAAAATTGAGAAATGACGTTCATATGTTTGTAGCCGCAAATTGGAAAATGAATTTAGACAAAAAATCCATTCTAGAATTTACTAAATCTTTACATAAATTTAAATTTTCAAACCAAATAAATACATGTATTTTCCCTCCAATGACATACATAGATTATTTACATAATCTTATTAAAAACTTACCTGTATCTGTTGGAGGACAGAATTGTCATTTTGAATCTTCCGGAGCGTTCACTGGAGAGGTTTCTGCAAATTTTCTTAAAGATACGGGTTGTGAATATGTCTTAGTAGGACATTCTGAAAGAAGAATACTAAATAATGAAAATAATGCTGAGATAAAGTTACGTGCTCAAATAGCAATAAATTCTAATTTAAAAGTTATTCTTTGTGTGGGAGAGAGTTTAACTAATCGTGAAGAAGGCAAGGCTCTTGAATATATAGAAATGCAAATTAATGACTGTTTGCCAAATAATTTTACAAATTCATTTATAGCATATGAGCCTATATGGTCAATTGGTACTGGCAAAACCCCAAGTGCATTTGAAATTCAAAAAATGCATTCTCATATAAAAAAAATTGTATTTAGAATTTCAAAAAAAAATATAAAAGTTCTTTATGGTGGTTCAGTTAATACTGAAAATATAAATGAAATATTAAAAATAACTAATGTTGATGGAATATTAGTAGGTGGAGCAAGCCTTAAAGCAAAAGATTTTCTTGCAATTTACTCAGCAGCAGTTAAACAGTTAGATAATTCATCATAACTACAGGATATTAAATGATTACAGTAATATTAGTTATACACGTTATTTTGGCTTTATGTATAATCTTAGCAGTTCTGATGCAAAAAAGTGAAGGTGGTGGATTAGGCATAGGAGGTTCCAGTGCAGGTGGCGGTTTCATGACTGCGAGAGGTACTGCAAATTTTATGACCAAACTTACAGCGTTTCTAGGAGGTTGTTTTTTCTTAACCTCCATCGTTCTTGCATTATTGTCTTCTCAAGATACTCCTTCAATTTCAAGTGAAGTAAAAAAAACAATTGAAGAAAGTTCTAAAAAAGTTCCCGCGGTTCCTCTTGATAATTAATTAGGTTATTAAATGAAAAATACATCGGTAAAGTTTATTTTTATAACCGGGGGTGTTGTTTCATCATTAGGTAAAGGTTTAGCTTCTGCATCTTTAGGGGCTTTGCTTCAAGCTAGAGGATATAGTGTTAAATTAAGAAAATTAGATCCATATTTGAATGTTGATCCTGGCACGATGAGTCCTTATCAACATGGTGAATGTTATGTTACAGATGATGGAGCTGAAACAGATTTAGATTTAGGCCATTATGAAAGATTTACAGGAGTTCCTGCAAAAAAATATGACAATATTACAACAGGTAAAATTTATTCTAACGTTATTGCTAAAGAAAGAAGAGGGGACTATTTAGGTGCTACTATACAAGTAATTCCTCATGTTACCGATTCAATAAAAGAATATATACTTTCTGATATTAATGATGAGGACTTTATTCTTTGTGAAATTGGTGGAACGGTTGGAGATATAGAATCACTTCCATTTATAGAAGCAATTAGACAATTAGGTAATGAATTAGGTTTATCTCAAACTTGTTTTTTACATGTTACTTTATTGCCTTATATAAAAACTGCTGGTGAATTAAAAACCAAGCCCACACAACATTCTGTAAAAGAATTGCAAGGAATGGGTATACAACCGGATTTATTACTTTGTAGAACTGAAGACAGAATTCCAAATGAACAAAAATCAAAAATTGCCTTATTTTGTAATTTAAGACCTGAATCTGTTATTGAAGCTATTGATTCTTCATCAATATATGAAGTTCCAATATCTTATCATAAACAGGGACTTGATGAACAAATTTGCAAACATTTTAATCTAGATTTATCAAAAAAAATTAATCTAAGTCGCTGGAACAAAATAAATGAAATACAAAGATCATCTGATGGAAATGTAAATATTGGTATTGTAGGAAAATATACATCTTTGATTGATGCTTATAAATCTCTAATTGAAGCAATCAATCATGGTGGTTTAGATAATAATGTAAAGGTGACGATTAAATGGGTGAGCTCTGAATCTTTAGAAGATCAAAATTTTAATTTAACAAATTTATTTAAAGATATAAATGGGATAATTGTTCCAGGAGGATTTGGTGAGCGTGGCTCTGAAGGTAAAATAAACGCCATTAAATATGCTAGATTAAATAATATACCTTTTTTTGGTATTTGTTTTGGTATGCAAATGGCTGTAATTGAATTTGCAAGAAACGTTCTTGATATGAAAGATGCGTCTTCATCTGAGTTTGGGGCAACAAAATTGCCCCTAGTAGGTCTTTTAACAGAATGGCAAACAAAAACTGGATTAGAAAAAAGAGATAAAGAATCTGATCTTGGTGGCACTATGAGACTTGGTGCTTATGATTGTAAACTTTTAGGCAACAGTTTTGTAAGTTCAATTTACAAAAAAAAGACAATATCAGAACGTCATAGGCATAGATATGAGGTAAATAACAAATATATTTCAGATTTTAAAAAACATGGTCTGATATTTTCTGGAATGTCTCCCGATAACTCTCTACCGGAAATACTGGAAGTTCCAAAACATCCTTGGTTCATTGGTGTTCAATTTCATCCAGAACTAAAATCTAAACCTTTTGATCCACATCCACTTTTTTCATCATTTATTAATGCAAGTTTAAAACAATCAAGATTAATATGATGTTAAATATTTTGGTATTGTATTAAATGACACAAAACATAGTTGAAATATTAAACTTTAAAGTATCTAATAAGCTTCCTTTATTTTTAATTGCTGGTCCTTGTTCTATTGAAAGCAAAGATCACGCAATTAACCATGCAGGTATGATTAGAGATATATGTAAAAAATTTAATATAAATTTTGTTTATAAATCATCTTTTGATAAAGCAAATAGAACCAGTTCAAAGTCTTCTAGGGGGGTGGGTCTTGAAAAAGGTTTAAGTATTTTATCTGATGTAAAAAAAAGCTTTAATTTACCAATATTAACTGACGTTCATGAAACACATCAATGTAAAGACATTGAAGAAATTGTTGATATTATCCAAATACCTGCTTTTTTATGTAGGCAAACTGATTTATTAATTGCGGCTGCTAAAACTAAAAAAGTAATAAACGTTAAAAAAGGACAATTTTTAGCTCCTTGGGATATGAAAAATGTATTAGACAAGATTTTAATCAATGGAAATGACCAAATCTTACTTACTGAAAGAGGCACGTCTTTTGGATATAACACTTTAATCTCTGATATGCGTGCGCTTCCACAAATGTCCCTTTTTGGATATCCGATTATTTTTGATGCAACGCATTCTGTTCAACAACCTGGTGGATTAGGTCTCACATCTGGAGGTGAAAGAGAGTTTGTTCCAACATTATCAAGAGCTGCTGTTTCAGTTGGGGTTTCAGGTTTGTTTATTGAAGTTCATGAGAATCCTGATAAAGCTCCAAGTGATGGTCCAAATATGATAAAAATGTCTGAACTCGAGCCTTTATTAGCTAAGTTAATTGAAATAGATAAAATTATCAAAACGTAGTATATTATTTTGAATTGGAGTTATTATGGTATACATTGAAGACGTTCAAGCTAGACAAATATTAGACAGTAGAGGTAACCCAACTCTAGAAGTGGATGTAAGATTGTCTGATGGTAGTTTTGGTAGAGCAGCCGTCCCATCAGGAGCCTCAACAGGAAAATATGAAGCTTATGAGTTAAGAGATAAAAAAAGTAATTTATACAACGGGTTTGGTGTATATAGAGCTGTTGAAAATGTGAATGTTGAAATATTCAATACTTTTTCTGGAAGAAATCCACTTGAACAAAAAAGTATTGATTATGATTTAATTGAGCTTGATAATACAAAAAATAAATCTCGTCTAGGGGCTAATGCTATGCTAGGTTTTTCTATGGCTGTTGCTAGAGCTTCTGCTAATTACAGAGGCTTGCCTCTTTGGAATTATATAGGTGGTATTAGAGCAAATACTTTACCTGTGCCAATGATGAATATAATTAATGGTGGTGCCCACGCTAATAATGGATTAGATTTTCAAGAATGTATGATAATGCCTATTGGTTTTTCAACATTTTCTGAAGCGCTTAGAGCTGGTGTAGAAATTTTCCAAAGCTTAAAAAACATCTTGTCAGAAAATTCTCTTTCAACAGCAGTTGGTGATGAAGGTGGATTTGCCCCTAATATTAGTAATCTTGAAGAAGCACTCTCTTATATTTCTAGAGCTATAGAAAAAAGTGGATATAAATTAGGAGAAGAAATTTTTATTTCTATTGATGCTGCTGCAAGTGAATTGTATAAAAAGGGTTTTTATCATTTAAGTGGTGAAAATAAAAAATTAAATACTGATGAACTTTTTAAATTTTGGGAAGGTATTTGTAAACTTTTCCCAATTGTATCAATTGAAGATCCCTTTGATGAAAATGACTGGGATGGGTTTAAGGATCTCACTAAGTTTTTAGGTAATAAATTACAAGTTGTTGGAGATGATTTATTTGTAACAAATAAAAAACGGCTTTTAAAAGGTATTAGAGAAAATTCAGGAAACGCTATTTTAATAAAATTAAATCAAATTGGAACGGTTTCAGAAACTCTAGAAACTATTGAACTTGCTAAAGATTATAATTTTGGGGTAATAATTTCTCATAGATCAGGCGAAACTGAGGATGTTTTTATAAGTGATCTATCAGTTGCACTTAATGCTGGTCAAATTAAAACAGGTTCATTGTCTAGAAGTGATAGAACAGCTAAGTATAATCAACTTCTTAGAATTGAAGAAACACTTGGAGATAATGCTCATTACTATGGAAAAGATTTCTTTAATTTAAATACTTAAGGATTGTATATGAATAATTATCTTATTAAAAAAAAAATTCTTTCAAATTTTATAACTATTTTGACCTTTTTTATTTTTGTGTTTTTTATTTCTCATATTTTCTTCGGTGAAAGGTCTGTTTGGAAAATTTTTTCTCTTAATTCAAAAATAGACGCAGCAAATAAAGAGTACAATAAACTTATAAACAACAAAAAAAATATTATGACTGAGATTAATCTTTTAAGAGATAATAATTTGGACTCAGATTTTATTACTGAAATTTCATATGACCTTTTAGGATTGATACAATCTGATCAAATAGTCATTAATATTAAATAATAGATTAAATTAGTATTAGAAATAAATTTAATTCTTTGTTAAAAGTAAGATTGAATTCACCTTAAATTCATAGGAATAAAATGAATAAAAATATGGCTAAGAAAATATCAACTGAACCAAAAATGAATTATGATTTAAATTTATTACAAGATATGTATAAAAAAATGCTTCTTATCAGAAGATTTGAAGAAAAAGCTGGTCAGTTATATGGGATGGGACAAATTGGAGGCTTCTGTCATTTATATATTGGTCAGGAAGCTGTAGTTGTTGGTATCCAATCGGCTCAAATTGATGGTGATAGTATTGTCACATCTTATAGAGATCATGGTCACATGTTAGCATGCGACATGGACCCTAAAGGAGTCATGGCAGAGCTTACTGGAAGAAAAGACGGTTATTCCAAAGGCAAGGGTGGTTCCATGCATATGTTTAGTCGTGAAAGAGGTTTTTTTGGTGGCCATGGTATTGTGGCCGCTCAAGTTCCAATAGGAGCCGGTTTAGCTTTTTCACATAAATATAATGGAAATAAAAATGTTTCGATTACCTATTTTGGAGATGGCGCAGCAAATCAAGGTCAAGTTTATGAATCTTACAATATTGCCTCTCTTTGGAGGCTCCCAGTAGTTTTTATAATTGAAAATAATAAGTATGGTATGGGAACGTCTGTAAACAGATCTTCAGCTGGGGAGAATTTATCTGATAGAGGTAAACCTTATGGCATTATGTCTGAAATAGTTGATGGAATGGATATTATAGCAGTCAGAGAAGCTGCTATAAGAGCGATCGATTATTGTAGATCAGGAAAGGGTCCATATATTTTAGAAATGAAAACATATAGATATAGAGGGCATTCTATGTCTGACCCTGCTAAATATAGGACTAGAGACGAAGTTGATAAAATAAGAAAAAAATCTGATCCGATAGAAAATATAAAATCACTTTTAAATAAGATGGGTGTAGAAGATAAAACTCTTAAGGATATTGATACTGATATTAAATCAGTTATTGCGGAAGCAGCTAAATTTGCTCAAGACTCTCCTGAGCCATCTGAAGATGAATTATTTACTGATATAACTATTAATTAATGGTGTTTTAATGACAATTGAAATATTGATGCCAGCCCTTAGCCCCACTATGGAAGAGGGTACCTTATCAAAATGGCTTGTAAATGAAGGAGATTCTATTTCATCTGGTGATTTAATTGCTGAAATAGAAACTGATAAAGCTACTATGGAAGTCGAAGCAGTGGATGATGGCAAAATTGGGCAATTATTAGTTGCTGAGGGTACTGAAGGAGTAAAAGTCAATACTCCTATTGCCTTGTTAGTAGATACAAACGAATCACCTCATGCCACAATTAAAAATATTGCTGATAAACCGTACTTAGAAAAAGAAAAGATTCCATCTAAATCTACAAATGACATACCAATCTCAATTGAAGCTAATTCTAGTTTAATTACAGTAAGGGAAGCATTAAGAAATGCTATGGCTGAAGAAATGAGGGCTGACAAAAGTGTGTTTGTAATGGGAGAAGAAGTTGCTGAATACCAAGGTGCATATAAAGTAACTCAGGGTTTACTAAATGAATTTGGAGATAAACGAGTATATGACACTCCAATTACAGAACATGGTTTCGCTGGTATAGGTATAGGTGCTGCTTTTGGCAATTTAAAACCTATTGTTGAATTTATGACTTTTAATTTTGCTATGCAAGCAATGGATCAAATAATAAATTCAGCAGCTAAAACACTTTATATGTCTGGTGGTCAAATGGGTTGTCCAATAGTTTTTAGAGGCCCTAACGGAGCGGCATCTAGAGTCGCAGCACAACATAGTCAATGTTATGCAAGTTGGTACGCACATTGTCCTGGTTTAAAAGTTGTTACTCCATGGTCGAGTAAAGATGCTAAAGGCCTTCTTAAGTCAGCAATTAGGGATCCTGATCCTGTAATTTTTCTAGAAAATGAAGTAATGTATGGTCAAAGTTTTAGCTGTCCGGATGATGACAATTTTACTTTACCTATTGGTAAGGCGAATATTGAAAAAGAAGGAAATGATCTAACAATTATTGCTTTTTCCATAATGGTTGGAAAATCCTTAGAAGCTGCAGAAATTCTTAAAGATAAAAACATAAACGCAGAAGTTATTAATCTTAGAACATTACGTCCATTAGATATTGAAACCATAATTGAATCAGTCAAAAAAACAAATAGGGTTGTTACTTGTGAAGAAGGTTTTCCTTTTTCCGGAATTGGTGCAGAAATTTCAGCTTTAATTACCGAAAAAGCTTTTGATTGGCTCGATGCTCCTGTTGTAAGAGTAACAGGAAAAGATGTTCCAATGCCTTATGCGGCTAATTTAGAAAAATTGGCTTTACCACAAGTTGATGACATCGTAAGTGCATCTGCACAGGTATGTAATGAAGATTAGGAATATTCAATGAGTGTAGATATTTTAATGCCAGCTCTTAGCCCTACAATGGAAGAAGGAACATTATCAAAATGGTTGGTAAAAGAGGGTGATAAAGTGGAATCAGGTGATCTAATTGCTGAAATTGAAACAGATAAAGCAACAATGGAAGTTGAAGCAATCGAAGATGGTATTATTGGTAAGATTCTAGTTTCAGAAGGTCAAGAATCTATTAAAGTTAATTCTCCTATAGCCATCCTTTTATCTGAAGGCGAAAATCTTTCTGAGAACGCAACCTATACAAATTCTAATATAGAAATAAAACAAGAAGTACAAAAAGATAAAGAAAACGTTGTACAGATTAACGATATCAAAAATAAGGATGAAATATCAAAATCAAATTCCAATAATACAACAAAATCATATTATAAACCTGACAAACTAGAAAGAATTTTTGTTTCCCCTTTAGCAAAAAGAATTGCTAAACAAAGAGATATACCATTAAGTTCAATCAAAGGATCAGGGCCCCATGGTAGAATACTTAAAATTGATGTAGATAATTTTGATATCAAAAAAATTGAATATCCAAGCTTAAATAATCTAGAAAGTAATAATTTTGAAATTGTAAAAAATAGTGCGATGAGAAAAACTATTGCTGAAAGATTAGTTAAATCTAAAAATGAAGCTCCTCATTTTTATCTATCTTTAGATTGTAATATAGACGAACTTTTAAAAGTAAGAAAAACCTTAAACTCTAAATCTAATGATGAATATAAAATCTCTGTAAATGATATGATTATCAAAGCTTCAAGCGCAACTCTATTAAAGGTACCTAAGGCTAATGCAAGTTGGGAAAATGAAAATACTAAATATTTCAGTAACACTGACATCTCTGTTGCTGTGGCAATTGAAGGTGGATTAATAACACCTATTGTAAAAAATGTTCAGTCAAAAGGCTTGTTAGAAATTTCAAATGATATGAAAAATTTAGCTTCTAAGGCTAAGGATGGAAAGTTACTGCCCGAAGAGTATGTTGGTGGATCTTTTTCAATTTCTAATCTTGGAATGTACGGTATTAAAGAATTTTCAGCAGTAATTAATCCACCTCAAGGTTGTATACTTGCTGTTGGGTCAGGTGAAAAAAGACCAATAGTAATTAATAATGAAATTTCAATCGCAACTATTATGACTGTTACTTTATCTTGTGATCACAGAGTTGTTGATGGCGCCGTTGGTGCAGAATTTTTATCAGAATTTAAAAATTTAATTGAAAACCCCTCATTACTGCTATTGTAGGAAACAGATATGACAGATATTGATTATGATATTATTGTTATTGGTGGTGGCCCCGGTGGATATGTAGCTGCGATTAGAGCATCTCAACTAGGTATGTCAGTTGCATTAGTCGAGGATAAACATTTAGGTGGGATTTGTTTAAACTGGGGTTGTATTCCTACTAAAGCTTTATTAAGAGCTAGTGAAATTAGACATATGCTAGATAATGTTGATGAATTTGGTTTTACAGTATCTGGCATTAAAATGGATATAAATAATATAACTAAAAGGTCTAGAAAAGTTGCATCGCAATTGTCATCTGGCATTAGTCATCTTTTGAAAAAAAATAACGTACAAGTCTTTGAAGGTTTTGGTAGCTTGGTTAAAGACAAATCAAATATCAAGAAAATAAGAATAAAAACTAAGGATAATAACATAGAAAAAACAGCTAAGAATGTTATCCTTGCTACTGGTGCTAGATCTAAAAATTTACCTTTTGTTTCATCTGATGGTATAAATATTTGGGATTATAAAACTGCAATGACACCCCCAAAGTTACCTTCATCACTTATTATAGTTGGCTCAGGTGCAATTGGAATGGAATTTGCCTCTTTTTATAATGATTTAGGAGTTGATGTAACTATTGTAGAAGCTTTACCCTCAATTTTACCAAATGAAGACACAGATATTTCTAAAATTGTAAAATTAAATTTTGAAAAAAGAGGTATGAAGATTAAAACTAATTCAGCATTAAAATCAGTTACAAGCAAAGAAAATTCTGTTTCAGCTGAAATAATCACTAATGAAAAGGTTGAAACAATAAACTCGGAAAAACTTATTTTAGCAACTGGAATAATTGCAAACACTGAAAAACTAGGTTTAAAAGATTTTAATGTAAAAATTGACAAAGGTCATGTCGTAACTGATGAGTTTTTAGAAACAGATGAGAAGGGAGTGTACGCAATAGGTGATATTACTGATGGCCCTTGGTTGGCTCATAAGGCCAGTCATGAAGGTATTTTATGCGTTGAAAAAATTGCGGGTCATAAAAATTTAAAACCAATAGATAAAACATCAATTCCAGGATGTACATACTGCAGACCTCAAGTTGCCTCAATAGGAATGACTGAAACACAAGCGAGATCAAAAAATCTTAATATTAAAATAGGTAAATTTCCGTTCATTGGTAATGGTAAAGCTATTGCTTTAGGAGACTCCGAAGGTTTAATTAAGACCATTTTTAATAAGGATACTGGCGAGTTAATTGGAGCTCATATGGTTGGGCCAGAGGTTACAGAACTAATACAAGGTTTCTCTATAGCCAAAAAATTGGAAACTACAGAATATGAGCTTATGCATACAATTTTTCCTCATCCGACTCTTTCTGAAGGTATTCATGAGTCTGTTTTGGATGCTTATAATCAAGCAATTCATTACTAAATAGATTGGAAATAAATATTATTTATTATGAATGATTTAAATAAAACAAGACATCCAGAAAAAATCAATAAACCTGATAATATATCACCCAAAAAACCTTTTTGGTTAAAAGTCAAAGCTCCTCAAGGTAAGATTTTTGACCAAACTAAAAATTTATTAGATGATCTTGATATAACAACTGTTTGCGAAGAAGCTAGTTGTCCAAACATAGGAAATTGTTGGTCAAAAAAACATGCTACAATGATGATTATGGGTGACATTTGTACGAGGGCTTGTTCATTTTGCAATGTTGCAACCGGAAAGCCTAACAAACTTGATTTATCTGAACCAATAAGGGTCGCTAAATCAGTAGCAAGGCTGAACTTAAACCATGTTGTTATAACCTCTGTTGATAGAGATGATTTATATGACGGTGGTGCAGATCATTTTGTTGCGACCATAACAGATATAAGAAAATATTCTCCAAAAACTTCAATTGAAATTCTAACGCCTGATTTTTTAAAAAAGGATGGAGCTTTAGAAAAGGTTATAAATGCAAAACCAGATGTTTTTAATCACAATCTTGAAACTGTCCCAAGATTATACCCATCTGTTCGTCCTGGAGCTAGATATTTTCATTCATTAAGTTTATTAGCTAAAGTGAAGGAAGTTGATCCAAATATTTTTACTAAATCTGGAATAATGGTTGGCTTAGGTGAAAGTCAAAATGAAATTTATCAGGTTATGGATGATATGAGATCTGCAGATATTGATTTTTTAACTATTGGTCAATATCTACAGCCGACCATAAAACATCACAAAGTAGAGAAATTTTTACATCCTGACGAGTTTGATAAATATAAAAAAGTTGCTTTATCTAAAGGCTTTTTATTAGTTTCATCCTCTCCGTTTACAAGAAGTAGTTTTCATGCAAGCGAAGATTTTGAAAAATTAAAAAAAATTAGAATAAATCTATTAAATAATTAGAAAAGTAATATTAAATGAAGCATGAAGAGCGGAGAATAATAAAACATACTCCAAATAATTTATATAATTTAGTAGCAGATGTTAAAAAATATCCTGAATTTTTGCCATGGTGTTTAGGTGCAAGAGTTAAAAACACTTCTTTAAAATCTTTTGAAGCTGACTTAATAATAGGGTTTAAAATTTATAAAGAAATTTACTCTTCAAAAATTACTCTCGATAAAAAAATGAAAAAAATAATTGTTGATTATAAAGATGGTCCTTTTGAATATCTTCAAAACTACTGGTTATTTAGAGAAAATCCAGGTGGCTGTGAAATAGAGTTTATGGTTGATTTTAAATTTAAATCTATTTTTTTACAAACTTTAATGGAAACTCTGTTTAATGAAGCTGTAAAAAGAATGGTAAAAGCTTTTGAGAACAGGGCCAACGAATTATATAATTGAAAATCAAATATCTAAAATAACATTGTTAGCTAATTTAAGAGCTTCGTGTGTAGTTTTTTGTCTAATTTCAAGTCTATCTCCATTAAATTGATATTTGTTTGTAATAATTTTTTCTTTTGTTCCAATTCCAATCCAAATAAGTCCAACTGGTTTATCATCACTTCCTCCAGTTGGGCCAGCAATTCCGGTAACTGCAATAGATAAGTGTGATCTTAATATTTTTAGTGAGTTTTTAGCCATATAAAATGATACTATTTCACTAACGGCACCATTTTTTGTAATTAAATCTTTTGGGATATTAAGTAATTTACTTTTCATATCGTTAGAATAAACAATTACCGAAGATTTAAATATTTGACTTGAGCCATTATTATTTACAATTGCAGATGAAATCATTCCACCTGTACAACTTTCGGCAGTCGTTACAATTAAATTTTTATTAATACAATTTAAATATAGCTTTTCAGATTCCTGATTGATTTTTCTCCACATTTTTAATTCCATAATGTTTTTATATAAAAATTTTGATTCAAACTTGTTAAAATTGCTGCTTGAGTTATTAAAGCGAATAATCCTGCAACTATATCATCTGCCATTATGCCAATACCATTTGGTAAATTTTCAAATTTTTTTATTGGACCAATTTTTGTGATATCAAAAAATCTAAATAATAGAAATGATAATAATAAAGACAAAAAAAAGTAAGTTGATTTTTCAGATTGTATGCATCCTAGTATGGCAATAAATTGTCCTGATACTTCATCTATAATAACTTCACTTGGGTCTTTTGTATTATATATTTTTATATGAGCTTCACAAAGAAGATAACTTATAACAATAAAAATAAATAAAAATATTAAATAAAATTTGATATCTAAATTTAATATTAAAAAGTAACCTATTACAAAACCAACAAGAGACCCCATTGTACCTGGAGCATATTTTGAATGTCCAACTGGGTAAACCTCAGCAAACCTTGACATATAATATAAAAATTTTTGATTAATGCTCATTACAAATTAATATTTTTAATTTGTATAGCAGTTGAAACCATAGCTGCTATTCCTTCTTCCCTGCCAATAAAACCGATACTTTCCGAGGTTTTGCCTTTAATGCTAATTTTTTGCTCATTAATATTTAGTATTTTTGCAATATTTTTTTTCATTTCTTTTGAATAATCAATTATCTTAGGTTTTTCACAAACAATTATAGCGTCAATATTGTTAATTATTCCTTGTTCATTTTCAAGTAGTTTTGAGGCATATTTTAAAAAAATAGAGCTATCTGCGTTCTTCCATTTATTATCTGAAGGCGGAAAAAAATTTCCTATATCACCTTTATTAATTACTCCTAAAATACTATCAGTAATAGCGTGAAGTAAAACATCAGAATCAGAGTGACCTATCAATGGTTTTGATGCTTTAATTTTAATACCGCCAAGAACAATAAAGTTTTTTCTTAAATTTTTACTATTATCAAATCGATGAATATCAAAACCACTGCCTATTTTTGTTATATAATTATTGTAATTTGCAGTCAAATGAGGCTCCAATAAATTTAGATCTTTTTCATAAGTTATTTTTAATGTAAGTGGATCACCTTCAATAGCAATAACTTGCATTGAATTATGCAAAAAAAGAGAAGTTTCGTCTTCAAATTTTATGTTAGTATTTTTAATTGTATTTTTAAGTATTTTATAATTACACAACTGTGGTGTTTGAACTAATACCTTGTCATTTTTTGATGTTATTGATTTAAGCGTATTGTTTGATATTTTTCTAATTGAGTCACTGATTTTTAATACAGGAGCCACACAAAAAACTTCTTGTTTAGTGTATGAAAATAATTTTTTTATCACTTCAGAAGAAATGATTGGACGCGCTACGTCATGTATCAATACGTATTTAGGGTTTATATTCTCGATTGACTTTAGTGCATTATAAGTACTTTTATGCCTTTCATTACCCCCCAATACAGGAGCAAGTAAATTATATTTATTACAAATTTTATAAACTTCTATAAAATCTTTATCATTGGTTACAATCTGAATTGGAATATTTTTTAAATTTTTACTTAAATTTATTATATTTATCTCTAAAATTGTCAAATTGTTATATTTTATCATTTGTTTACTAATTTTTCTTTTTATTCTTGTTCCTATTCCTCCCGCTAACAAAATTATAACTACATTGTCATTACTCATATTTTTCTCCAAATCGCTTAAAATATAGGCAATTTTTATAATTATTTTTACAAATTTAATTTTTTGTATAATTTATAATCATTTTTGGTTTTAATTTTAAAAAATTTTGTGTTTTGCTATGAAAAATAATATTTTAAATGAACTAAGAACTCCAGTTTTTTTAGTAAATAAAAATAATGAGATTAAATATATTAATGAAATTGGAGAAGAATTCTTTGGAGTTAGCTCATATATATTAATTGGGAAAAAAATTAATAATATTATCCCGAAAGATTCACCTATTTTAACTTTGATTGAAAGAGTTAGAAATAGCAAGACTGGCATAACTGAAGAAAGTTTAGATTTTAGTAATTTAAAATTTCCAAATAGAAAAGTAAGAGTTCATGTTGTTCCTTTATCATATGATAACAATAAAATAATTATACAGATAAGTCAGTTAGCTCTGTCAGAAATGTTTCAATCACAAAGAATAAACAGTAAAATTGCTAAATCTTTTTCATCAATGATAGACATGTTAATGCATGAATTAAAAAATCCTCTAGCTGGAATTAAAGGCGCGTCACAATTGATTGAAACTGACATAAAAGATAATTCTAATTTATTAGAATTGACTAATCTTATTTCAATTGAATGTGATCGCGTCGAAGAATTGTTAAATAGAATGGAACAAATTTCAAATAACAATATTAAGTTAGATTATGAAAATCTAAATATACACGAGATTTTAAATCATTGTAAACGTGTGGCTGAGAACAGTTTTGGGAGTGAAATAAAATTTATAAATGAATTTGATCCGTCTCTTCCTAGATTGTTTGCAAATAAAAATCTTTTAATTCAAATCGTAATTAACTTGTTAAAAAATGCTACTGAGGCAAGCCAAGGAAAAGGCAAAATTAAGATTAAAACTAGTTTTAATTCAAATAAAATAACCTCTTTTGGCAATGATGACATTCCTATACCATTACCACTTCAAATAGAAATAATTGACTTCGGTACTGGTATTCCTAGTAACTTATTGTCTAGTATATTTGATCCATTTGTTTCTTCAAAAAAACAAGGGAAAGGTCTTGGACTATCAATAGTGGCTAGTGGATTAGAAGATATGGGTGCAGTAATTGATGTTACATCAAATCCTGGACTAACAAATTTTTGTATGAATTTTCCTCTTAAGAGAACTTAAATAAAAGGAGTTTTTATTTATGGAAGCTAAAAATGTCAAAAATATTATTGTTGTTGATGATGATAGAAGTATTCGAGTTGTAATTTCTACAGCTTTAACTAGAGCTGGGTATAATGTAAAATCTAGTGGTACTGCGGCAGGTATGTGGAGAATAGTTGAGTCTGATTTTGCAGATGTTCTAATTACAGACGTTGGTTTACCAGATGGAGATGCTCTAGATATTTTGCCAAAATTACAAAAAAATAATCCTAATTTAAAAATAATAGTGATGTCTGCTAGAACAACATTGTTGACAGCAGTAAGAGCAGAAAAAAAAGGAGCCTTTGAATATTTGCCTAAACCATTTGATTTAGACGAACTTTTAAATTTAGTTTCAAGTACATTTATACAGCATAAACTTAATAAAAATGAAATTATTAGCGATCTCCCTAAAAACATATATGATTCTGGTCCTGTTGTTGGAAAGTCAACTGCAATGCAGGAAATTTATAAAATAATATCTAGAATAGTAAATACAAATTTTTCTGTTTTAATATCTGGCGATAGTGGTACAGGTAAGAAACTTATAGCAAAATCAATTCATGATTTAAGTTCTAAAACAGATAAATTTTTTATAGATTTAGATTCAAAATTTTTTGATAGTTATTCATTTGATGATTTAATTTCAAGTATTAATCGACATAGTTCAATTGACATAAAGGATTTAAATGATTTAAGTGGGAGCTCTATTTATGTAAAAGATATTAATGAGTTATCTGAAGTACAGCAAAAAAATTTTTTAAATTTTATAGAAAATGGTTTTTCTCAATTATTTCCAGAAAATTCTAATTTTAAAAAACCTCGAATTTTTGTTTCAACAAAAAAAAATATTGTTAACGATGTAGAAAAAGGTTTATTTAGAGAAGATTTATATTATAGGTTGAATGTTGTTCCTATAAAATTGCCTTCGTTGAAAGAAAGATTTGAAGACATACCAGATTTATGTTTATCTTTTTTGAATGCTAATTATAAAAATACACTTGTTAACAGGAATATTTCATATGAAGGCATGAATTTACTTAAAGATCACTCATGGCCTGGAAATATAAGAGAATTAAAAAACGTTATTGAAAGGCTTTGTTTATTATCATCAACCGATGACGTATCTTTAAATCTTATCAAAGAGGTATTATCAGAAGATAGATTTAATGAAGATAATAAATATGAAGAAAATTTAGAAATATATTTCAAAAATTATCTTAAAAAATATTTTAAAGATTTTAACGAAAATTTATCATTAAATAATTTGCACAATAATTTTATATCTAAAATTGAAAAACCTCTTATCGAAACAACTTTAAATTTATTTAGAGGAAATCAAATTAAAGCTTCTAAATGCTTAGGATTTAATAGAAACACCCTAAGATCAAAAATCAATTTATATGGCATTAAAGTTGTAAAAAAAAGAAAGGCTTAAATCTATATATTTAAGTAATAATATAGGCTATAATACGCTTTATATTATTAGGTTAAAAGATGAAACAATTATTTTTAAATATATTTCAACAAAAATTATTTTTTTTATCATTTTTAATATCATTATTATTTTTTTTATTTATCTATAATTCTCTTTATCAGTTTAAACTGATTAATGATAACAAAAATTTATTTATTTCAATTTTAGTTATATTTTTTTTTATAATACTAAGTCTGTCTCATATTTTTATTAAAAATTTTTTAGATATATTTAATAATTTAAAATTAAAAAAAGCAGGGCAGGAGCTTCAAAAAAAAATACTTGTTATATTTTTAGCTATTACATTAACACCTACATTGTTAATAGCTTTTTTCTCAATTTTTATTTTTGATACCGCGTTAAGTGGTTGGTTTAATAAAAAAATTTCGACAGCTATTTCCCAATCTGTAGAGGTTGCTAATCAATATTTAAATGAACATCAAAGTGCAATCAGAGGGGAAATTTTAGAGCTTGTTAATTTAATAAACACAAATATTAATTTTTTATCTTCTGACAAAAATAAATTTAATAATTTTCTTAATAAATATACTAGGCAACATAATTTATCTGAGGCTGTTATTATTGATTCTATAGGTAATGTTTTAGCATTTTCTGAGTTTGTTTTTGAATATACTTATACAGAAATACCACAAAAATATTATTCCGTAGCAAATGATGATAAAATTTTTATTGTCAAAGAAGTTGATTCTAACAAAATTCGTGCATTTATTAAATTATCTCAATTTAGAGATGCTTATTTGCTGATTACGAGGTTTGTTGATCCAAAAGTTTTAAATGCAATAGAAAGCACATCAATCGCAGCTTCAGATTATCAATCAATTGAATTAAAACAATTTGATATAAAAATTTCTTTTATAGTTATTTTTATTTTGATTACAGTTATTTTATTATTTACTTCATTGATAATTGGGCTAAACATTGCAAATAGATTACTTGAGCCTATTAGTTCTCTTATTAAAGGAGCTGAAGAAGTAGGTGGTGGTAATTTAGATTATAAAATTTCTAATAATGTACTTTCTAAAATAAATGTAAATGAAATGAAGAGGTTAGTGCAAGCATTCAACTTAATGATTTCAGATTTAAAATCAAATAGAGTTGATTTGGAACATGCAAATGATCAACTAGACAAAAGAAGAAAGTTTTCTGAGTCTGTTCTTTCAGGTGTGTATTCTGGCGTAATCGGATTAGACAAAAATTTAAAGATCAATCTTCCAAATGTTACAGCAACGCAATTATTAAATATTTCGATAAATAAAGATTATGGTAAATCAATTTTAGAAGTTGTTCCTGAATTCAAAAACTTAATTGAAAATTTTTTAAATTCAGACATGAATGTTGTGGAAGATAAAATACAAATAGTTAGAAATGATAAAGTTCTAAATTTAATCACAAGGTTAGTTATACAAAAATCTGATAGTATAATTTTAGGTTATGTTTTAACTTTTGATGATGTCACAAGTTTAATTGCTGCTCAAAAAATGGCTGCATGGTCTGATATAGCAAGAAGAATAGCACATGAAATAAAAAATCCTCTTACACCAATAAGGTTAAGTGCCGAACGCTTAAAAAACAAGTTAAACAGTGGTAAAAAAATTGATAAAAAAGTTTTTGAACAATCTTTAAATATGATCACCCGTCAAGTTGATGACATACATCACTTAGTAAATGAATTTTCATCTTTCGCAAGAATGCCTTCTCCAAAATTAAAAATAGTTAATATATTTAAGCTTGTAACAGATTATATTAAACCGTTAATTTCATCATTTTACGAAGTAACTATTGAGATTGATAAAATTATTGAAAATGCTTTTATAATGGCTGATGAAAAACAAATAAGACAAGCATGCAGTAATTTAATTAAAAATTCATACGAAAATATTACATTAAATAAAATATCAGAAGGAAATATATCAATTTTATTTGGAATTGAAAATGATTTTGCTTCTATTACAATAAAAGATAATGGTACTGGTATTGATAAGTCAATTATATCAAAAATACTTGAACCTTATTATACTACAAAAGTTGGAAATTCAGGCTTGGGATTGGCAATAACTAAAAAAATTATAGATGACCATAATGGAATAATATTAATCAAACCATTAAAAGGATCTACAGGAATGTCTGTAACTTTAAAATTTCCTCTTATATCAAAAATTAAAAAAGAAAAAAATAAATGATAAAAAACAAAATTTCTATTCTTGTTGTAGATGACGAATTAGATATTTGTGAAATGGTCGCTGAAACTCTCAAAGATGAGAATTACAATGCCATTATAGCGACTAATTATGACATGGCTGTTGATATTCTGAAAAATGAAAATATAAATCTTTTGATTACTGATATATGGATGAACAATGATACAAACGCTGGACTTAACCTTCTGACTTTTAGTCAAAATTATAATTCTTTAATCCCAGTAATAATGATGTCTGGTCACGGTAATATTGAAACAGCAATGAAAGCTGCAAAAAATGGAGCATTCGATTTTATTGAAAAGCCATTTAAAGCTGAACGATTGATATTATTAATAGAAAAAGCATTAATAGATAGAAATTTAAAATTAAAAGTACTTGATTTTGAATTAAAAGAAAGTGAACGTACCGCTCTAATAGGAAATTCAGCTACTTTTAAAAATATAAAACAAAATTTAAATAAAATTGCTCCAACTAATAGTAGAGTATTAATTACTGGTCCCTCTGGTTCAGGAAAAGAATTGATTGCAAGATGGATTCATAAGAATTCTAATAGAACATCATTTCCTTTTATTATTGCTTCATGCGCTACGCTGTCTCCTGAAAGAGTAGAGCAATTTTTATTTGGCTGGAATGACATAGCAACTGATGGAAATAATAATCAATCAAATTTAGGTCTTTTTGAGCAAGCTAATAATGGTACACTTTTTTTTGATGAGATATGTGATTTGCCTCTTCAAACTCAAGGAAAATTAGTTCAAGCAATTCAAGATCAAAGCTTTTATAAAATTGGCTCTAATAAAAAAATTAATGTAGATGTTAGAATTATCTCAGCCAGTAACAATAATTTAACTGAATATATTAAAAATGGCACATTAAGAGAAGATTTGTTTTATAGACTTTCAGTTGCTCCAATTGAAGTACCTCCATTAAATAAAAGGGGCGAAGACATTGAGGATCTTATTTTTCATTTCTTAAATTTGTTGGCAAAAGATTTTGGAAATAATACATTAAAACTTGCTCCTGAAACATTACTTATATTAAAAAGTTATGATTGGCCAGGTAATGTAAGACAGCTAAAAAATATTTTAGAATGGTTAAATATAATGTATGGTAAGCAAAAGAATTTTATTATATATCCTTCACATCTACCACCTGAGATATTAGGTTTCAATAAAAAAGAAGAAAATGTTCAAATTTCAAATCAGTTAAGTCTATCTCTAAAAGAAGCTAGAAAAATTTTTGAGAAGAATTATTTAAAAGAACAATTAAAAAGATTTAAAGGAAATATCGCAAAGACGTCGTCATTTATTGGAATGGATAGATCAGCTTTACATAGAAAATTAAAAGAATTAGATATAGACATTAATAATTTTTATTAAATTAAATTAATTTGGAAATTTTATGAAACAAAAAGTTATAATTTGTGGTGCTGGAAGAGTTGGTACTTCTATTACTGAGCATTTATCCAATGAAGGCTTTGATATTACTGTCATTGATTCAAACTCTGAAGCTATTCAGCGTATTACAGAGTTATATGATGTTCAAGGAGTGTTAGGTTTAGCTTCTTATCCAAATGTACTCGAAGATGCAGGTATTGTTGATACAGACCTTATTATAGCCGTAACTCAATCTGACGAGATTAACATTGCAGCATGTCATGTAGCAAAATCAATTTTTGGTACTCCTACAATGATAATACGAATAAGATCAAAAGAATATCTTGATCCTAAATATTCAAATTATTTATTAAAGGATGTAGGTGTTAACAGAATAATATCACCAGAGGATGAGGTTGCAAATGCGATTGTTAATCAATGGAGAACCCCTGGAGCTTTTGATGTCGCTGAGTTTGCTAGGTCTCTTGTTACTATGTTGGGTGTATCTTGTAAGGTAGATTGCCCAATACTCGACACGCCATTGAGAAATTTAATTGACTTATTTCCAGATTTAAGTGTTACTGTAATGGCAATAATCAGAGGAACAAAATTAATTGTCCCAAGAGGTGGAGATGATATAATTTTAGCTGGAGACAGAGTTTACTTGGCTTGTCCTACTAATCAAATTAATAGGACCTTAAGTGCATTTGGTCATATTGAAACAACTGCCGAGAAAGTTACTATTTCAGGAGCTGGTGCAATTGGGATTAGGGTTGCAGAAGAAATACATAAATTATCTCCTGAAACCAATCTTACAATTCTAGAAATTAACAAAGATAAGGCGAGACATGCTGCGGAAATGTTAGAGTATGCAACAATAATATCTGGAGATTCCCTAGATCCAGAAATAATTTTGGAAGCAAGATTAGGTCAGGGTGAAACTTATATTGCAGCAACGAACAATGACGAAGTTAATATTCTTTCTTCATTATTGTCTAAAAGATCTGGAGCATCACATACTGTAGCTTTAATAAATTTACCTGTATTTATACCTCTATTTAATTCATTGGACCTAGAAGGTGTGGTCAGCCCACCAAATTTAACTGCTTCTTCAATTTTACAAGAAGTTAGGAGTGGTCAAATAGAACATGTTCATTCTATAATTGAAGAATTTGGTGAAGTTATTTCTTTTGAGGCTCTAAAATCATCATCAATAATTGGAAAACCCCTTAAAGATATAAAATTACCAAATGATGTATCTCTAGGTGCAATTGTAAAGGATGATGAAAGTATTGTTTCGCCAAGAGGAGACACAATTATTAATGCAGGTGATATAGTAGTTATGTTTGTTCCAGTTAAATCAATGAAAAAAGTAGAAGAACTACTTTCAGTTAATTTGGATTTTTTTTAATGGCAAATATATCTTATGTAGATGGAGTTTATTGTAACATTCAAGACGCTAGAATTCATATAAATGATAGAGGTTATCATTTTGGTGACGCAGTTTATGAAGTAATATTTTATAATAACGGCGTTTTCTATGACTATAATGGTCATATAAATAGATTGTTCAACTCCCTAAAATTAATCAATATTAAATTTCAATTATCAGAACAACAACTTAAAATTATTATAAAAAATCTATTTAAATTAAATAGAGTTAATTTTGGAAGTATTTATATCCAGGTTTCAAGAGGAATTGCTGATAGAAATCATAGTTATTTCAAACTCGTTTCTAAACCTATATTAACTATGATTGTTTCAAAAAAGAAAAATAATATATATGACGAAATCAAAGGTGTAAAAGCTATTACTGTATTTGATAACAGGTGGTCAAGGCCAGATATAAAAACAACTCAGCTATTACCAAATGTTTTGGCTAAAACCTATGCTAACGAAAAAAATGCTTATGAAGGAATTTTTATTGATCATGAAGGTTATGTAACTGAAGGATCAAGTTCAAATATTTGGATTATAAATAATAAAAACGAAATTTTAACTCGTGAAATTGATGGAAAAATTTTATCTGGTATTACCAGGAAGACTATCTCCCAATTTACAAAAAATAATAGTTTCAAAATATTAGAAAAAAAATTTACAAAAGATGAAATGCTTATGTCTAAGGAAGTGTTTTTAACTAGTGCTTCTTCATTTGTTACACCAATTGTTGAAATTGACAATATTAAAATCAATAATGGTGTGATTGGCAAAACATCAATTGAATTAAGAGATTTATATCTAAAGAATTTTCAAATTAGTAATATTTAATGATAAATTATAATACATTTTTAATTCTTCCAATTTTTAAGTATAATAAATTTTCTCAAAACGATATTTTTAACCAAAAAAACTTTATTTCACGTTCCTCTGAAACAAGAAGTCTCGTGCAAGCGTTAGATGCACATATTGTTTTTGAAAAAATAATCAATATTAGTGTTCCAAAATCTTCATTGTTAATTAATAATACAGTTGCTAATGAAATTAAAAATAATTTTGACTTAAGTCTTGTTGATTTAATAATTTTTGATTGTTCTTTATCACCTATACAACAAAGAAATTTGGAAAAAATTTTACAAAAAAAAATAATTGATAGAACACAACTTATTATAGAAATTTTTGGTCTAAGAGCAAAAACCAAAGAGGGTAAACTTCAAGTAGAATTAGCTAATTTAAGCTTTGAAAAAACAAGACTTGTAAGATCTTGGACACATCTTGAAAGGCAAAGAGGTGGTTTAAGCAAAGTAGGTGGTCCTGGTGAAAGTCAGATAGAACTAGATAAAAGGATGATTAATTCAAAAATAAAACAATTAAAAAAATCACTTACAAAGGTAATACAAACTAGAGGTGTCCAAAGAAAACTTAGAAAAAATATTTCTTCTTTAATTTTTTCTTTGGTTGGTTATACCAATAGTGGGAAGTCAACTATTTTTAATTGTCTTACATCTTCCAACATATTAGTTAAAGATATGGTGTTTGCAACTTTAGATACAAAAATGGGTTCTATGAAAATGTCTGATAGTAAAAAGATTATAATTTCAGACACTGTAGGCTTTATATCAGCATTACCAACTGAGTTAATTGACTCATTTAAATCTTCTTTAGAAGAACTTTTTTCTTCTGATTATTTATTGTTAGTTCATGATTTATCAAATCCTAATATAGAAAATCAGGCAAAATTAGTGTTTGATACATTGATTTCTATTGGTTTCACTGAAAAAGAATTAGAAAAGAAAATAATTAATGTTTTTAATAAATGCGATTTGAATTCAGATTTGTCTAATATAAAAATTAAGTTTAAGAAAAATTCAGTTAAAACTTCTGCTTTAACGTCCAAGGGCATGAAAGATTTAAAAAATTACATTGAAAATTTGGCTGAAAAAAAATTTACGAAGGTACTTTTTCATATACCTATTGATTCATATAAAATTTCTTCTTGGTTGCATAAAAACTCATATGTATATAATGAAACCTTTTGTGATATAGATTTTGTAGGCAACAAAGTTAAGGCTAAAATATCTAATGATAAATTAAATTCATTCATATCACATTTTCCTGAAATTGAGTTGTATACTATCTGATAATTATGAATGATATTTTAATTCAAAATAATACAACAAGGAATGAGATTGTAGAATATATAATGAGTTTATTAATTAACGTTAATAAAAAAATTATTTTGCGCTATCATAAAAATTTAAAATCTGAAGATATAAGTACAAAAACATCAAATGATGATTTTGTAAGTATTGCAGATAAAAAAAGTGAAGAAATTATCTCAAAGCAGTTAAAAGGATTTTTAGATGTTAATGACATATTAGGTGAAGAAACCGCTTTTTTAGATAAACAATATGATAAATATTTGGATAAACCTCTATTGTGGGTTGTCGATCCAATAGACGGAACAAAAAATTATATTAATGGGAAAGAAAATTTTTGTTCAATGATTTCACTAGTAAATAATATGCTTCCTATAGCTACATTTATTTATTACCCTCTAAAAAATATATTTGTATATGCGTTTAAAAACTATGGTGCTTTTTTAGTTGATACAAATATCAAAATATCAACCAGGCTTTCAATAAAGCAATCTAACATTTTGAAAATAATAGGATCTGGCGGAACTAAGGGGATACCTGAAAATTACAGAGAATCTATTCTCCATAATTTAAAAACTAGCACAGACAGATTATTTATTGGTAGTGCAGGCATCGAAACAATTATGTTGGTCAAAAACGAAATTCAATTTATTTTTCACGGAAGAGTTACTCCTTGGGACCATGCTCCTATGGACTTGATAACAAAAGAAGCTGGCGGTTGTGTTTATATGGCAAATAATAAAAGTGAATTTAATATAAAATCTAAAGGATCAATACTAGCTACAAGTAATGTTCAAACTTGGAATTATATTAGAGATTTGATCATTCCATTTGATAATCCTTACAGGAAATATGAAAATTAGCCATTTTTTACAATATTAAAAGGGTTAAAAGCTTGGTCACCAGCCATAATTTCAATTTTATTAATATTTATATTTTTAGGTCTTGTTGCCACCCAATAAATTGTTTCTGCAACATCTTCTGCTTTTATTGATCTTGTATTTTGATAAACTTGAGATGCCTTTTCTTTATCACCTTTAAACCTAACAATAGAAAATTCTGTTTCTGCTAAACCCGGCTCTACTGATGTTACATTAATCCCTTTGCCTACTAAATCAGCTCTTAAATTTAAAGAAAATTGACTTACGAACGCTTTAGTTCCTCCATAAACATTTCCTCCAGGATAAGGATATGAGCCAGCGACTGATCCTAGATTAATTATATGACCTTCTCTGTTTTCAACCATCAATGGTAATATAGCTCGAGTTGCATATACTAAGCCTTTTACATTAGTATCAATCATTTGATCCCAGTCATCAAGGTTGGCATTATCAGCGCCTTCTAATCCAAGTGCTAAGCCTGCATTATTACATAATACACTTATATTATTAAAATTTGGTGATATATTTTGTATGGCTGATTTAACTGCACGCCTGTCACTTATATCAAAAGCAAGTGGTAATGATTTCTCACCTAATTCCTTTGCAAGTTCCTCTAAACGATCAGCTCTTCGACCTGTAATTATTGTTTGCCAGCCTTTTTCGTTAAATAGCTTTGCCGTTGCTTTACCAAAGCCTGAAGTGGCACCAGTAATAAGAATAGTTTTAGGTATGTTATTATTCATTTATTCCTCTTTGATTATTTTTTACTTTATTCCAAAGATTTTTAAAATCATGTTTCTTTAAATTATGCCATTTTAGTTTGTTGTCTTCAATAAAGTTTTCCATTTCATTAAATCTGATAGTAAATTTTTTATTTGCTTTTCTTATGGTTTGCTCTGGATCTAAATTTAAACGTCGTGATAAATTAATAATAGTAAAAAATAAATCTCCTAATTCTTCTTCAATCATTTTTTTGTTATTCACCTTGAGTGCATCTTTCAATTCATGAATTTCTTCATCAATTTTATTCATAACTTGAGTTTCATTTTCCCAGTCAAAATTCAATGATGCAGCTTTTTTTTGTATTTTAAGAGATCTTAGTAAAGTTGGAATATTTTTTTCAACTTGGTCTAATGTGTTTTTGGTATTTGAAATTTTATTTTTTTCTAATTTTTTGATTTTTTCCCATGATTCATGAGGAAGATCATTTTCATTGTAATTTTTATCAAATATTTGTGGATGTCTTCTAATTATTTTTTTAGATATCTCATTCGCTACATCATCGAAATCAAAATCTCCTTTATCATCAGCCACTTGTGAAATTAAAATAACTTGTAATAATAAATCTCCTAACTCTTTTTTTATCTCTTCGATATCATTGTTTTCTATGGCATCTACAAGTTCGTAAGCTTCTTCAATAGAATAGGGAGCTAATGAATTGTAATCTTGTTTTAAGTCCCAAGGACAACCATCAATTGGATCTCTTAATATCTTAATTACTTTTCTTATTTTTGAAATAGATTCCAGCCTATTTAACTCACTTAATTTTTCATCAGATAATTTTTTCATTTTCAAATCTTTTCATATTGGTTTTGAGTATTTATTTATATAATCTATAATAAATATACCATCAGGAGTTTAAATTGTCTGAAGAAAAAATTGGTTTGTTTGCAAGATTTAGAAGATATTTTCTTGCGGGCATTTTAGTCATATCTCCGATTTTAATAACAATCTACGTTACTTGGATCATAATTACTTTTATAGACTCTCAAGTTGCCGGTTTATTGCCTGATAGTTTGGATTTCACTAAACAGTTACCACACCAAATACCTGGAATAGGATTGATTATAAGTATTGTGGTTATTACTTTTATTGGAGCAATAACTCCTGGATTTATTGGAAGAACTTTGCTTAAAGCTGGTGAAAGAGTGCTTGATAAAATGCCTGTTGTTAGAAGTATATACGGTGCAATTAAGCAAATTATGGAAACAGTCATGTCTACTAACTCTGATAGTTTTAGAGAGGTTGTTTTAGTTGAATATCCAAGAAAAAAAATTTGGGTTATTGGGTTTGTTACAGGAGAAACAAAAGGAGAAGTTCAGACTTTAAACGATGAAACCTTAATAAATGTTTTTATACCTACCACTCCTAACCCTACAAGTGGATTTCTTTTATTTGTCCCCAAGAAAGATTTAATATATATGAAAATGAAAGTTGAAGATGCTGTAAAAATGGTAATTTCAGGAGGCATAGTTACTCCAAAAATGAAAACTAATAAAATAAAATAATGATCAACCACCTTTTAATAATCTGATAGCGTCATTATTTTCGAAAATAGACAAAAGAACATTAATTTTTTCTTTATCATCTTCATTTTCCAGCATTTTCCTCGCTTCGTCTCTTGCAACGGGAATCATATGGTTGTGAATATGCAAATCTACAAACTTAAATTCAAGATTGCCTGATTGTTTGCTTCCAAGAATTTCTCCTGGTCCACGTAATTCTAAATCATGTTCAGAAATTTTAAATCCATCATCATTTTCCTTTAGGATTTTTAACCTTGAATGAGCAATTGAGCTTAAATTAGAATTATATAACAATATGCATGAAGATTCTTTATTACTTCTTCCGACTCTTCCTCTTAATTGATGTATTTGAGCTAACCCAAATCTTTCTGCGCATTCAATTACCATTATAGTAGCTTCAGGAACATCTACTCCAACTTCGATTACCGTAGTCGCAACTAAAATTTTACTTTCACCAGATTTAAACTCATTCATTGATTTTTCTCTCTCAATCTGATTTTGTTTTCCATGAATTAATGAAACATTAATGTTTTTAAAATTATTTTTTAAAAAATTATATCTTTCGTTAACAGCAATCAGATCTGAATTCTCAGAATCTTCAATTAGAGGACAAACCCAATATACTAATGCTCCAGCTTTAATTGCTCTTTCAATAGAAGATAATACTTCTGCTATTTTAGTTTGTGACAAAACATATGTATTAATTAATTTTCTACCAATCGGTTTTTCACTTAAAACAGAAATATCCATATCACCATAAGCAGTCAGTGCGAGAGATCTAGGTATAGGCGTTGCTGTCATAACTAGTACATTAACGTTATTACCTTTTTCTGTTATTTCAACTCTTTGTTTAACTCCAAATCTATGCTGCTCGTCAATAACAGCTAAAGATAGGTTATTATAAATTACTTTTTTTGAAATTAATGCGTGAGTTCCAATTATAATTTTAATCTCACCATCTTCTATTTGTTTAATTATATTAGATCTAGTTTTGTTATCATAAACAGATCTGCTTTCTCCTAATAGAAGAGTTGGTTCAATTTTTAGTGGTATAAGTAACTCTTTAATTGTATTAAAATGTTGGATTGCAAGAATTTCCGTTGGAACCATTAATACTGCTTGAGATCCGTCTAATATTGCG
>CACBMD010000010.1 GCA_902539895.1 uncultured SAR116 cluster alpha proteobacterium | reverse complement strand
ATAAAAATTGTAAAGGGTATGCTAGAAAAGGCGAATGAGATCTATAGAGAAGAAGTTCCATTATCTAATCTTATGGTAGGACTCCAATGTGGAGGATCAGATGCTTTTTCTTCTATTTCTGCTAATCCTTCCTTGGGGAAAGCTGTTGATATACTAGTTAGTCATGGTGGTACTGCTATTTTATCAGAAACACCTGAAATATATGGCGTCGAGAATACTTTAACTGCAAGAGCTGTAAATTCTTCGGTAGCAGAAAAATTATTGGACCGTGTAAATTGGTGGAAGAATGTTTACGCGGTAGGTAGAGACGTACAAATAAATGGAATAGTTAGCCCAGGAAATCAAAAAGGAGGTCTTGCAAATATTTTAGAAAAATCTTTAGGATCAGCTATGAAAGGTGGGACAACAGGTTTAATGGAAGTATATAATTATGCAGATAGAATCAATGAAAAGGGGTTTGTCTTCATGGACACACCTGGGTTTGATCCTGTTTCAGCAACTGGTCAAATTGCCGGTGGAGCAAATCTAATAGCATTTACTACAGGTAGAGGCTCATGTTTTGGTGCAAAACCAACTCCTTCAATAAAATTAGCAACTAATTCTTCTCTTTATAAAAAAATGCATGAAGATATGGATATAAATTGTGGTTTAGTTATTGACGGAGATAAAGATATCGAAGAAATGGGCAAAATTATTTTTGAAGAATTTATTTCTTTTGCTTCTGGTAAAAAAACAAAAAGTGAAATTTTAAACCTTGGTCGTCACGAATTTGCGCCTTGGCAAATTGGAATAACAGGTTAGTTTTTCATATAAAATTTTAAAAGATAGACTCTTATTGATGAGGCAAGTGAAGTTTTTCTGTTAGAGTCAATTTTAGTAATCAAAGTTTCTAGGGAACACTTTTGTTCGTTCGAAATAATTTTTAAGGCATCCCAAAATTCTTTTTCTAAAGATAAAGATGTCCTATGTTTTTTTATAGTTATAGATTTTTTTATTAACATTATTTTATTTTAATTGAAATATTGCAACTAATTCAACATGTGCAGAAAATAAAAATTGATCAATTGGTTGTACCCATTTTAATTCATAATTACTTCCAGTTAAAACTTTGGCGTCTCGTACAAAAGTGTTAACATTACAAGAGATACTTACTATTGTTGCTACGTTTGATCTTGCTATATTCAAAAATTGTAATTTTGCACCTGAACGTGGAGGATCAATTATAATTGCATCATACTTGCTGAGTTCATCTGATGTCAAAGGGAAATTTTTTAAGTCTCTTTCTTTTGTTTTGACTCTGTTTCCAAAACTTTCCTTTCTAGCAGCAATATCCAGAGATTTTAAAGACTCCTTGTTTAACTCAAATGCGTGTATTTGATAAGGTTTTTTTAATAATGGTAAAGTTATCGTACCACTGCCACAAAAAAGTTCACAAATCAGCTTTGTTTTTTTATTCTCATTTAATCCTAACATAACACTTTCAATGATCGCATTTTCTCCGTCTAAGGTTGCTTGAAGAAATCCACCTGGAGGAGGAAAAGTAATAGATGAAAAAGTTTTGTTAGATAAACTTGATAGGTCTGTTGTAAAAAGTAATTCGTTAGTATTATCTTTTAATCTTCTATGAAATCTAATAACTGAACTTTTTGAAAGAGCATCAACAAAGGAGTTTAATTTATGGTAATCTATTTCATCTATGCCACTTATAAGAAGATCTATTCCATTGTCTAGAAGATTTGCATGAACATCAATTTCATCACCTACACCAAGAAGTTTGTGTAATGGTTTTTCTAAATCATGAATAAATCTCTGGAGTTTTGACTCAATAATCAAACATTCCTCAATTTTTGTAATAAACCTACTTCTGTATTCATTAAACCCAATTATTGTATGAGATTTATATTTTTTTGCTTTGAATTTAGCATGTCTACGACTTTTTATTGAAGATGTTTTAATTTCTTTTATCTTTGTTTTTGGCGACATTTTTAATATTGGTACTGAAATTTTATCAAATTTCCAAGAGGCATAATCTTCAAAATTCCAGTGCTGAAGTAAGCATCCACCGCATTGAAAAAAATGTTTACATTTAGGATCAATTCTTTTCGGTGATGCTGATTTTATTTCAACTAAATCGGCTCTTATACCTTCAGAAGTGGAAAGAGTTGGTTTAACAACAATTATTTCATTTGGTAATGTAAAAGGAATAAAAAAAGTATAATTATTTACTCTATAATTGATTTCGGTTTTTAAGTTAGATACACCTTCACCCCTAGATCCGATATATTTGATTGTTAAAATTTTTTTATCTATATTTTTTTGTAATTTTTCAAACTTACTCATTTTGAAAATATTTTAGAGCATTGCCATAAAATTTTACCACTTATGTTCAAAAGATTTGCATTAATTTGGAAAGGAGAAAAATCATTAAAATATGGTTTTACACTCAATTTACTCTGACTTAGTTTGCTGAATTCAATGGTAGCAAGAAAGTAATTTTTTTTATCATTTAATAGATAAACATCAGGCTTTATAAATTTTTTTATACTTACATCTACAATATTAATTATCTGGCAATCTGATATGTAAATTTGAAAATAATATAAATTTTTTACATCAAAAAAATCTAATCCAAGTAACAGTTCTTTTGAAAATGATATTTGTTTTATTTGATTAACTTTATTTTCTATATTTTTGAGTATTAAAAATTCTTCTTGTGAAGAAAGTTTTTTTAACCAATTTGGTATCAATTCATTTACGTTCACATCAAGTAATTCGGCTAACAAATATCTATATTTTTCAGGAAGAACTTTGGGGGTTCCCCTATAGAGATATTGTTGCAAATAAGCGTCATTCTTTTTTATATTTCTTGATAAATCACGAAGATTATAATTCTTTTTTTTTATTAAATTTTTAATTTTTTCTCTAACATCGTCGTTATCAAAATTAGTTTTATTATTTACTTCTTCTGTATTAACCATCGTCTTATTTTGATCTTTCAATACTTTCATTAGCCAAGCCGATTAAATTATCTTTAATTATAGTATCGGGTAATTTTTCAAGGCACTTGATAGATTTAGAAATAAACTCTTCAGTTCTCTTTTTGCATTCATTAAATATATCATATTTATTAAAGATATTAATTGCATTTTCAAAATCATTGGGTTCTTGATTTAGTTCTTTTAAGGTCTTTATCCAAAACTGCTTTTCTTTTTGGGTACTTTTTTGCCAAGCCAAAATAACAGGTAGTGTGGTTTTTCCTAATTTAAAATCATCTCCTAAGTTTTTTCCCATTTTATTTGCTGAGTTATTAAAATCCATAAGATCGTCCACGATTTGAAATGCTAATCCTAGATTGAAACCATACTTGTATGCAGCATTTTGTTGTTCAACATTACCTCCAGCAACAATAACTCCACTTTTACATGAGGCTCCAAACAATTCAGCTGTTTTTTTACCAATAACATCAAAATAATCTTTTAGACTAGTTTCTGGTTTGTTAGCGATTTGCATTTGTTGAAATTCTCCCTGAGTTATTTTGCAAGACGCACTTGCTAAACTTGATAAAGCTTCAATTGAATTTGTTTCCACCATAAGTTCGAAAGATTGTGCAAATAAAAAATCTCCAGCTAAAACACTAAATTCGTTGCCCCAAATCATATTAGCAGTTTTTTTACCTCTCCTTAAAATTGATTCATCTACTACATCATCGTGTAACAAAGTAGCCGTGTGAATAAATTCCACCGCTGCAGCTAATAGGATTGGTTTTTTTGAGTTATCATTGAATTGTGCTGCCATAGCTAATGTTAAAAGTGGACGTAATCTTTTACCAGAAGCATTTATGAGGTGTTTTCCAATATCATTAATAAGAGGAATTGACTTATTAAGTCTACTTATAATTTCATGATCGACAGCCTTCAGGCTTTGCATTAATAAGTGCCGTAATTGTAAAATGCTTTTCTCACAATTTTCAGTATTTTGTTTAGTCATAGCATTTTCCAAAGGTTATTATTTGTATTATAACTTGCTTATAATATATATAAAACATTTATATAACTTTAATTAGGGAAAATTTATGTTTGCCAAAAACTTTACTGTTGATAAAATTTTGGAAGGTAAAATATCAATTATACAGTTGAAAAAAGGCTTTAGATATGGATTTGATACGGTTTTTTTAGCAGCATTTGTAAATGGTTATTTAAAAAAATTAAAGAAAAAAAATATTTCACTGGTAGATGTTGGATCTGGAGTGGGTACAATTAGTCTAATAATAGCTTATCAAAATGATAAAATTAATATTACGGCCATTGAAAATAATGATACTTACTTAGAAATTGCAAGTGAAAATATTGTAAGAAATAATTTTCAAAAAAAAATTAATTTAATTCGAAGTGATATATTTAATATTGATAATGATTTAATTAATAGATTTGATATTGTAGTAACTAATCCACCATTTTATGATCAAAAACAAAAACAATCAAAAAATGAACTTGATAATTATGCTAAAAGAATAATTAATTATGAAGGTTGGATAGAAAACTCAGTTAAATTACTTAAAGATAAAGGTATAATTTTCCTAATTATTCCAACACGACTTCTCGAAAAATCACTAAAATTTCTTACCACAAAAACTGGGTCTTTTAAAATTTTTCCTATTTGGCCAAATAAAAAAAAATCTTCAAAGCGATTGATACTTTTAGCTAAAAAAGGTGGTGCCAGTCCTACTGAATTAATGTCTGGAGTGAGATTGTTGAATAATCAGGGAAAGGTAACTAAAAAAGCAAGAACATATAGTAACAATGGCATATTTAATTTTTTATAAACAATGTATTTAAGAAATTAAATAAATGTTGTATTAATTTAAAATCAAAAAGTAAAAATTTACAAGTACAGGAGTCTAAATGAGTTTTCTTTCTTTTTTTAGAAAGTCACAAAATGTTTCATCTATATCATTAAGTGGAATAATTGCTCCAAATATTGGCAGAAGAAAAGGATTAAATTTGTATGAACTTGATAAAGTTATTGAGCAAGCTTTTTCAGCTAAAAATTTAAAAGCTGTTGTTTTACAAATAAACTCTCCAGGTGGATCGCCTGTTCAATCTGAGATGATATCTAAGCGTATAAGAGATCTATCTGAAGACAAAAATATACCTGTATTAGCATTTGTTGAGGATGTAGCTGCTTCTGGTGGTTATTGGCTTGCATGTGCGGCTGATGAGATTTTTGCAAGTAAGGCGTCAATAATTGGATCAATTGGTGTTGTCTCATCTGGCTTTGGTTTTGACAAAGCTATCAAAAAAATCGGAGTTGATCGCCGTCTTTATACATCTGGTGAAAATAAAGCAATTTTGGACCCATTTTTACCTGAAAATAAAGATGATATTAAAAGGCTAAAAGATATACAAAAAGAATTGCATAATCAGTTTATCTCATTTGTAAAGTCAAGAAGAGGAAGTAAAATTACAAATAAAAATAAGGACTTATTTACAGGAGCTTTTTGGTCAGGAGAAAAAAGCCTTGAACTAGGACTAATAGACGATTACGGGGAAATGAAATCTGTATTAAAACAAAGGTTCGGTGAAAACGTAAAAATTAAAGAGTTTGCACCCAAGAAGAAACTTTTTGGTTTTAGTAATTTACTTTCAGGGATCATAGACATCTTTATACATAAAATTGAAGAAAGAATTAGTTTTAAAAAATTTGGATTATAAAATGATGCTTTCAGTAGGTAAAATTTTTTGGCTTATTATAATATTAATTGCAGTCTGGTATTTATTCAAAATAATTGAAAAAAGAAAACTAAATATAGACAAAAACAATCAAAAAAAAGAAAATGACGATATAAATAAAAAAGGTTTAGATGCATTTAAATGTGATGTTTGTGGATTGTGGAGTACTGGAAAAAAGTGTAATAACAAAGAGTGTACTAATTCTTAATAAATACAAAATTTTATCTTCAAAGCTTTTGGTCTTTAATAATATAAATAGCTTAAAAAAAATCAAATGAGTGTAAATAATTCGTTTCAAAAAATTATTACTAGCCTACAGTTATTTTGGATTGATCAAGGTTGTGTTTTATTACAACCATATGATTTAGAAGTAGGAGCAGGTACATTCCATCCTGCAACAGTGCTTCGAGTTTTGGGTCCAGATCCAATTTGGAAGGCAGCATATGTTCAGCCTTGCCGAAGACCAACTGATGGAAGATATGGTGAAAATCCTAATAGACTTCAGCATTATTACCAATTTCAGGTCATAATTCAACCATCTCCTGAAGATATACAAAATTTATATTTAGAGAGTTTAAAATTCATTGGTCTCGATCCTAAAGATCATGACATAAGATTTGTAGAAGATGATTGGGAAAGTCCAACTCTTGGTGCCTCTGGTTTGGGATGGGAAATTTGGTGTGATGGAATGGAAATAAGTCAATTTACTTACTTCCAACAGGTAGGTGGTATTGAGGTAAAACCTGTTGCAAGTGAAATCACTTATGGCCTTGAGAGATTAGCTATGTTTATTCAAAAAATTGAAAATGTTTATGATTTAGATTGGGATGGTATCGACAAAAAAAAGGGTGGCAAAACATACGGTGATATTTTTTTACAACAAGAAAAAGAATTTTCTAAATATAACTTTGAAAAATCTCAGATATCCTCTTTGTTTAAGCAGTTTAATGATGCTGAGACTGAGTGCAAAAATTTATTAGAAGATAAGAAAAATTTTTTAGCGCTACCTGCATATCATCAATGTATTAGAGCTAGTCACATTTTCAATTTATTAGATGCAAGAGGTGTTATTTCTGTTTCAGAGAGACAATCATACATCTTAAGAGTTAGAAATATGGCTAGATCTTCTTGTCTTGCTTGGATGGGTAAATTAAATGAATAATATGGAAAAAAATCGAGGAAATTTACTTTTAGAGTTTTTTTCTGAGGAAATACCAGCAAGGATGCAATTAAACTCTGAAATACAATTACAAAATTTGTTCGCAAAGTCACTAACGCAAAGAGATATAGTTTTTGAAAGTTTTAAAACTTTCAGTGGTCCAAGACATCTATCAATTATAATTAAAAGTATTGAGTTAAAGCAAAAAGATCAAGAAATAGAAAAAAGAGGACCAAGATTTGACGCTGATCAAAAAGCAATTAATGGTTTTCTAAAATCTAATCAATTAAAAAAAGATGAGACTATTATAAAAGAAACAAGTAATGGTAAATTTTATTTTCATTCTCAAAAGATCAAAGGTCAAAAAACTTATGAAATGTTGCCAGATATTATTAATGAAATAGTCAATGGCTTTGTTTGGCCTAAAAGTCAAAGATGGGCAAATACAGACTTAAAGTGGGCAAGACCTCTTAGAAATATTGTTTTGCTTCTTAATGATAATGTTGTTAAAGATAAGGTTGAAATTGGGAAAAATGTTTTTTTAAGTTTTACTAATTTTACTTTTTCACACAGATATAGTGATAAAAAGATTGTTATAAATAAGATAGAAAATTATGAACAATTATTAGAAGAAAATTTCGTAATTTTAGACAGAAATAAAAGATTAGACAAAATTATCAATGACGCATCATGTTTACTTGATAAGGAAAAATTAAAATTAGTTAATGATAAGTCCTTACTCGAAGAAGTTGCAGGTCTTGTTGAATATCCTAATATTCTTATTGGTTCAATCAGCAAAGAATTTATGAACCTGCCAAGAGAAGTATTATCAACAGCAATGCGTGTGCATCAAAAGTATTTTTCAATCACAGATAAAGAAAATTATTTAGAGTCAAAATTTTTATTTGTTGCCAATAGCATTAAGGAAAAGGACAGGGATTTTAGAGTTATTGAAGGAAATGAGAGAGTTTTAAAAGCTCGCTTATCTGATGCCAGTTATTTTTTTGAAAATGATATTTCAAATACATTTGAAAATTGGAATGAAAAACTCAAAAATGTTCTGTTTTATCAATCTTTGGGATCATTGCATGATAAGGTTATACGAATGGCCAATATTTCAAGAATTTTTGCTAAAGAGTTTGGGGTTAAATCAGAATTAGCCAAACAGGCAGCCATTTTATCTAAGGCAGATCTTGTCTCAGAAATGGTTGTGGAATTTCCTGAACTTCAAGGGATAATGGGCGGACATTATGCTAGAATAAAAAATGAACATGAAGAAGTTACAAAAGCTATTTTTGAACATTACAAACCTAAGGGTGTTTCTGATGATTTACCTGAAACAAAACTTGGATCTTTATTATCAATGGTTGATAAGATTGATACTTTGGTAGGTTTCTTTACTATTGGTAAGAAACCTACTGGATCTAAAGATCCATTTGCTCTTAGAAGAAACAGTCTTTCAATTGTTCAAATCTTGATAAATTTTAAACTTAATCTGTCATTAAATGAACTCCTTGAAGCATCATTAAAAGAATATGGTTGTTCTTCACAATCAATAAAACAAAACTTAATTGATTTTATGATTGATAAATTAAAATACGTATTTTTTAATAAAAGCAACAGAATGGATATAGTTAATTCAGTTTTAAATATAAAATTCGTAAATGATATACCATTAAAAATAATTTCAAGTAGAATTGATAATATTATTAAATTCACTAAAAATGATGATTTTAAAATTTTTCTAGAAAATTACAAAAGAATCAATAATATTCTTAAAAGTGAAAAATTTTCAAATGATTCTGTGTTGCAGGTAAATACAAAAGTTTTTAACACCATTCAAGAGCAAAATATTTACAACCTATCTGATAGTTTTTCAAAAGAAATTATTAAAAAAGGTACTTGTGAAAAATCTCAGGATATCTTGATAAACAATTTAATTGAAATGAATGAAACAATATCATTATTCTTTGATAATGTAATTGTAAATCATAATGATTCTAATATAAGGGTTAATAGATTAAACTTATTAAAAAACTTACACAATTCAATATCAAAATTTTCAATATTTGAGTTAATAGAAGATTAATCAGTTTTAACACCTAATCCTGAAAATCTTTTATTAAATCTAGCTACTTGACCACCAGAATCTAGTATTCTGTGTTGACCTGTCCATGCAGGATGAGATTTAGGATCAATATCTAATTTAAGAGTATCTCCAGATTTTCCCATGGTAGATCGTGTTTTATATTTACTGCCATCTGTCATTATAACTGTTATTTCATGATAATCTGGATGAATATCTTTTTTCATATTAAACTCGTTGTTATTTAATTATTGGTATAACTACAATTAAAATTATTTAATTTCAAGTTATTTTATAATTTTAAAACGTTTTAAAATTTTTTTTTCAAATTTCCAAAAATATTGAAATTCCCCAAAAATTGAAGCAATTACTATCAAAATTAATTGATAAATTGGAATTATAATTAAAACTCTAAAGAACACATAAAGAGGATAATTATTTAATATATTTTTTAGATCTAAAGCTATCATTATAGGAGATGAAATCCAAAGTGAAAAAGAACCACTTAAGCCAAATACAAAAAAAATTACAAATAAATGAACTTTAGATTTTGCGTTAAATTTTTTAATTAAGTTTTGGATCAATTTTTTTTTCTTATTTAATTTTTGTATTTTGTGTAATTTTCATTTCTATTCTTCTATTTTTCATTCTCGCAGATTTTGTATTTTTAACATCAATTGGTTGAAAACTTCCATACCCTGAAGCAGATAATCTACTAGGTTCAATACCCTGTTTAATTAAATATCTTAATACCGATAACGCTCTTTTTGTAGATAATTCCCAATTGTCTCTGTAAGTTTGTCCTGCCTTAACTGGTAAACTATCAGTGTGACCCTCAATTTGTAAAATCCAATCTATGTCTGTGGGCAATGATTCTTCAATTTCCATTAAAGTTGTTGCAAGCTTCTGCATTTCTAATTGTCCTTCTGTACCAAGCTCGTCAGAACCTAATGAAAAAAGTACTTCAGATTGAAATACAAATCTATCACCAACTACTCTAATTTCTTTTCTACCTTTAATAAGTTCTCTTACCCTTCCAAAAAAATCAGATTTAAACTTTTCTAGTTCTTCTACCCTTCTTGCTAGAGCAGAGTTTACATCTTTTCCTAAATTTAAGGTTTTAACATTTTCTTTCTTATCTTTTGCTTTATATGCTGATAGTAGGGTTTGTAATTGAGTTAGCTTGTTTTTTAAATTTAATGTTGTGGAAATAAGTTTATTTATTTCTTCTTTATTTGCGCTTAAATTCTTATCTTTACTTTGAATTTTTAAATTTTTTTGATTTACTTGATTTTCTAGATCCAAAACTTCATTTTTTAATTTATTTGTATTTTTTATTTTTATTTCTAGAGCATTTTTTAATCTATTAATCTCATTTTCATTCAATGAAATAATATTTTTTGTTTCTTGGATCTCTTCTTCATATTGTTTTGTTATGGCTTTTTCTTTATTTAGGTCTTCTTTGATAACTGAAAACTTTTCTTCTAAAACAGATAGCTGTGTAGCCAGTTCCGTTGTTGTTTCTCTTTCTAATGATAATAACTCGCTAAGCTCAGTTAAATTATTTTTTAATTTTATAAGAGCTTCATCTTGCCCACTCATTTTTTGCGAAATAAAAAATTGAGAAATTACAAAAATCATTAATACAAATATTATTACCATTAGAAGACTGGATAAAGCATCAACAAATCCTGGCCATGTGTAATCTAATTGTTTTTTCCTAATTCTATTCAGTATCATAAAAAATCTCTTAAGAAATCTATGCTTTTATTTGTCATTGAGTTTGATTATTGATTTTTCTAAATTAGACAATTGTTTTGAAATAGACCTTAACTCAATAGTTAAATTAGATTGAATTTCAGAAATTTTCCCAGTATTTTCTTCTCCTAAATTTTTTAAAATAGATGTAATAGTTACTAAATGATCCTTCATTGATCTATCCTCATCAAGTTTTTCTACTAATCTATTTAATACAATTGTAAGTTCATTAATATTTTCTGAAATTCTTACCCTATCATTTTCATTTTGGTTTGCCCTTTTTGCCACTAGCACAAGACTTTCAACAGCAGCTTCACTTAGACCAGAATTTCCTGACTCATTAGTTGTAAAAATAGCCATTTGAGATAACCAGTCTTCTAGTTCATTGAAAAACCTATTACTTGCTTGACCTACTTGCAGATCAAGGAAGCCAAGTATTAAGGATCCAGCTAAACCAAATAAAGAAGAAGAAAAAGCAGTTGACATTCCATCTAGTGGAGCACTTAGCCCTTTTTGAATTTCCATAAATAAATTGTTTCCCTGGTTAGCAATATTTCCAATATTAAAGTCAATAGTATTAATTACTCCAGATACTGAAGAAATTGTTTGTAATAAACCCCAAAAAGTCCCTAATAGTCCTAGAAAAACAAGTAAACCGATCATGTATCTTAGTATTTCTCTACTTTCATCCAATCTTGATGAGACCCCTTCTAAAATAGTAGCAAGAGAATTTGCAGATAAAGAAGGGTTTTCATTTCTATCATCTGAAAGTACAGCAGCCACCGGTGCAAGCAGAGTTGGTTTAATCTTTAGAGCTACATTCGCTGGCATTAAACTATCTTTTCTTTTAATTACTTTAAGCCATTTAGCTTCTTTACTTAGACGGGCTGTTTGACGAAAAGAAAAAACCGCACCTAAAACAAATGTACTAATTATAACACTATTTAAGGCTACGTTTCCTTCAAAAGCATTTTTCAAAGGATCAAATAAAAGAGTTATAAGTGCTGCAACAATTGCTAATAAGAATAACATTCTAAAAGCATATTTATTTGGATCTGTCATTTCTTCACTTTCAATAAAATTTAATTATAAGAATAACTAAACTAACCTACATTAAAACATGACTTTTTCATGACACAAAACAAACTATCAATAAATTAATTTTTATGATTTAATGTTTTTAATATTTCTTTGTGTAATGTTGGGTTTGCTCCTATCAATAAATCATTCTGTGTGTCATAAGCATTAATATATTTTAAATCTGTTAAATAGCCTCCAGCTTCTTTAATAAGAAGTTGCCCACATGAAATTTGATTTTTATTAAGTTTATTAACGAATAAACAATCAATTTTTCCAGATGCTAACCAAGCAAAATTTAGTGCTGATGAACCAAATGAACGGATAACTGAAGAAGATTGATAAGACAAAAGATTTATTTTTTCAAAAAAATTTATTGCAGAACCTTTGTGGTTTAATGTATTTTCATCATATATTGAAAATATACACAAATTTAACTTATTTCTTTTTGACACTCTTATTCTTCTATCATTTAGGAAAGAGCCTTTACCTTTTTCAGCAAAATAAAATTCATCTCTAATAGGATCAAAGATAACAGTAGATAAAATTTCATTATTAAGCTCCACAGCTACAGAGATTGCAAAATAAGGTAATCCGTGTAAAAAATTAAACCGACCATTTAATGTATCTACTATCCAATTATGTTTATCCTTAATATAACCTGGTTCATTATTAAACTTAACACCCCATTCTGGTCTTGATTTTGTCAAATCATTTAAGAGAGATATAGAAATTTTTTTCTCAGTTTTGGAAACAAATTGTTCCAATGAACTAGGAGAAACCTGTAAATTTTCTATTTCTCCAAAATCTCTTAACATATTTTTTGTTACCTTATTTAAGGATTGAAAAATAACATTTATAAGTGGTGATCTGTTACTCATTATCACTCCAAATCAGAAAAAAATTAAAAATACAAATTAATTTAAATTTTTGCTTTTTCTACGTATGAACAATCAGAAGGTCTTACAACTATTTTTGTGCCAATTTCAATGTGTCCAGGAACCATAACTTTTACACCATTTTTTAAAATTGCAGGTTTGAATGATGAAGATACAGTTTGACCCTTGATAACAGCATCAGCCTCAATAATTTCTTCAATACAACTATCTGGCATAATAACTGAAACAGGTTCATCATTATATATATTAATAATAACATTCATGCCATCTTGTAAAAAAGCAGACTGGTCTCCAATCATATCAATATTTACACTTGTCTGTTCAAAAGTATCATTATTCATGAATATAAGATTTTGGTCTTCCTTATATAAAAATATGTGTGGAGTTTCTTCAAGAATAACTTTTTCAACACTTTCGGATGATCGAAAACGTTCGTTTAGTTTAGTGCCATCTTTTAAATTTCTCAGTTCTATCTGTGCAAAAGCCCCACCTTTCCCAGGTTTAACGTGACTAGTTTTAGTTGCTACCCATAATCCATTTTTATGTTTGATAACATTGCCTGGTTTAATTGTATTACCATTTACTTTCAAATCACTTTCCTCTATATATTTCTATAATTTGGTTCAAAAGAGCTAGTGCTTCGCTAAATGGTCTTTGAAAAGAATTTCTTCCAATAATTGATCCACTCGCACCACCTAGATATAATTCTCTAATCTCTTCTAAAAGGCTTTCTTTATTTTTAGATGAACCACCTGAAAAAACTACAAGTCTCTTTCCATTAAAACATGACTGAACAACGTGCTTTATTCTTTCATTTAGTGACGAAATTGGAATATTTTCTGATAAATAAACTTTTTTAGCTTCATCTTGTTCTATAAAGGAAGTTGGAGGTTTTACCTTAATAATATGTGCTCCAACCAGAGCTGCCATGTGGGCAGCATAAGAGACAATGTCTATCGCAGTTTCACCTTCTTTACTTATATTTCCACCTCTAGGATAACTCCATACTACGACAGCTAGGCCTGCATCTTTTGCTTCGACAGCTATTTCTTGTATGTTAGATATCATATCTAAGGCCATCTCTGATCCAGGATAAATAGTGAAGCCGACTGCTGAACATCCTAATCTAATAGCTTCACTCACTGAACCAGTTAAAGCTTGTGATGGGGCAGTTTTCTCGTTTGCTAAAGAATTTGAACTATTAACTTTCATAATTAAAGGGATTTGACCTGCAAAAGTATCAGCTCCAGCCTCTAGCATACCTAATGGTGCAGCAAAAGCAGAAAGTCCAGCGTCAATTGCTAGTTTGAAGTGATAATGAGGATCGTATGCTGGAGAATTTTTGGCAAATGATCTAGCTGGGCCATGTTCAAATCCCTGATCAACAGGAAGTATCACTAACTTTCCAGTTCCACCTAACTTTCCAGATGTTAAAATTCTAGCTAAATTTGCTTTTACGCCAGGATTATCACTTTCATAATAGCTTAATATTCTCTTAACATTTCTTGTAAATTTCATATTAAATCTTTCCCTGTATTATAACAGATAAATATCAAATTTTATAAATAATATTTAGTATCTATAAATTTAAATTTTATGAATTACAATATAATTTGTTCATTGTAGGTTAGATCTGTTATTATATTTATTTATAAAAAATGCAATTATATGTTGAGTAACTATTTATGGAAATTAATGAGACAAGCGCTAAAAAAATTAAAAAAATTAGAGATTTACAGGCGTCTTTTGATAAAAGCATGAAAATACTTGAAAGCCACATTGCAGAAAGTATTACTAATAAAGAAAAACTTGATTCTATTAAAAGAGATTTAAAAAAAGCTAATGAAAAATTTCTTGAAGCTGAAAGATGTTTGGAAGATTTGAAAGTTGATTTACAAAATTCTACAGATAATCAGAACAAAAAAGTGTTGTAAGGTATGAAATGTCAGAAACTTTAACTGTTAAGATTGAAATCAATGGGGTTGTTTATCCAGTTTCTTGTATGGCTGGAGAAGAGGATAGACTTATGGAATCAGCAAAAGAGGTAAATAAAGTCATTGCAAGTTTATCTAATGTTTCGGAAACCATAGGTGAGACAAGACTATTAGCTATGACATCCTTAATTTTAGCTGACAAATTAATCGAAAAAGAAAATACAACATACGTTGATAATAATATGAATGAACTTGTTAATTGGCTAGAAAAAAATACCGAAAGAATGAATAAAGTTGCAAAATTACTTGAAAATAAATAAATTTGTATTTTGGAGGCTGGATCTTACGTTAGGAACTTTAATCCTTGGGGCCATAAGTATTCTTAGGGGGCCGTCACTGTTTTAGCTTTGGTTAAATTAAATGGCACCCACCTGTTTATCAGGCAACATAGGATAACTTATCCAACGACTATTTGGCCTTCACATTAAAATTAGAGATTTAAATGAAAAATAAATTTAGAATTGTTGCAAAAAAAAAAGAATAAATTTTAACCTAGGATTAAGTGCAAAAGAAAATTTAAAAAATAAAATTCATATTTGTCTAAACAAAATTTTTCTCACTAATAAAAAAATTCAAACTGCAAGTTTATACTTCCCAATAAATAATGAGATTTCCCCTTTTGATTTTATCAATTATTTACAAAAAAAAAACGTAACACTCTCTTTACCCTTAATAGACAAAAAAAAAAATTCTTTGATTTTCAAGAAATGGCTACCCACAGACCAACTAACACAGGGTCCACTTGGTACGATGGAACCTTCAAAAAAGCAGATATCTATCTTACCACAAATATTAGTGGTTCCAATGCTTTCATTTGATAGAGGATTGTTTAGGCTAGGTTATGGTGGTGGATATTACGATAAATCAATCTATTTTTTAAAAAAACACTTTCAAAAAGAAAAAAAATTTTTTATTACAATTGGACTTGCCTATAGCATTCAAGAAGAAAAAGAAATACCTAGTGAAAAGCATGACATGAGATTGGATTATATTATTACAGAAAACGAAGTGTTATCCAATGTTAATTAATAAAATTTAAAGAAGGTTTTATGAGAGTTTTATTTGTTGGAGACATAGTAGGAAGAAAAGCAAGACATTTTGCTCAAAAGAAAATTGTAGAATTGAGGGAGCAACTACAACTTGATGCCATAATTGTTAATGTTGAAAATGCAGCTGGGGGATTTGGTGTTACTCCATCAATATGTGATGATTTTTTTTCAGCTGGTGCTGACGTTCTGACAACTGGAAATCATATTTGGGATAAAAGAGAAATAATATCTTATATATCCAAAAGTGAAAGGTTGCTTCGTCCTTTAAATATGATAAAAGGAACACCTGGATTAGGAATGACTATCATCAAAGTAAATGCAGGTACTATTGGTGTTGCAAATATTATGACTAATTTATTTATGACCAGAACTGATCCTGTGTTCGAAAAAATTCCAGACATTGTCAAATATTTAAAATTAAATCAAAATGTTAATTTTTCATTAGTTGACGTGCATGGTGAAGCTTCATCTGAAAAAATGGCAATAGCTAATGCACTTGATGGAGAAGTATCCGCAGTGGTTGGAACTCATACACATGTACCTACTGCCGATCATCAAATATTAGAAAAAGGTACAGCGTATATAACAGATGTTGGTATGAGTGGAGATTACAATTCTATAATTGGAATGAATAAAGAGGATGCTCTTAATAGGTTTTTATATCCAAATAATAAAAAAACTAGACTCGAAGTATCAACTGGGGAGCCAACTTTATGTGCTGTTGTAATTGAAACGAATATTAATGGTTTGAGTAAATCAATAAATCCTCTTAGATTAGGTGGCAAATTAGAACAAATATTTTTAAAAACCTAATCTTTTATTTTATTGGAGTTATTTAAATGGCAGGTCACTCGAAATTTAAAAATATTATGCATCGTAAAGGAGCTCAAGATGCAAAGCGCGCAAAAAGATTTGCAAGGCTTACAAAAGAATTACAAGTAGCTGTTCGCGGAGGCACAGACCCATCAAGTAATCCAAGGTTAAGATCTGCTTTGGCTGCTTGTAGATCGGTAAATATGCCAAAAGATAATATCGAAAGAGTAATTAAAAAAGCAGAAATTGGTCAATCATCAAATCTTGAAGAAATTAGATATGAAGGTTACGCAAACAGTGGAATTGCTATGATTGTTGATGCAGTAACAGATAATCGAAATAGAACAGCGGCAGAAGTAAGATCATCTTTTACAAAATATGGTGGAACTTTGGGTGAGACTGGTTCAGTTTCTTTTATGTTTAACAATATTGGTCAAATTATTTATAATAAAGACGTTAAAAGTGATGAAGATATTTTTGAAATCGCAATTGAAGTAGGAGCAGATGATGTTAATTCTGATGAAAATAATCATGAAATTTTTACATCTGTTAATGAGTTTAATAATGTTCGTGAAAAGCTCGAAAAATTATTAGGCATGCCTGAGCAAGCTGAAATTATATGGCAACCAGTAAACTTTGTTAAAATAGATGACGAAAAGAAAGCCACATCAATTTTAAAGCTCCTAGAAACACTCGATAATTGTGATGATGTTCAAGGAGTTTATAGTAATTTTGATATTGATGATGAAATAATTAATAAGATCAACTTATAAAAGGTTTTAATTTGAGAGTTATAGGTGTAGACCCCGGTTTAAGGCATACAGGGTGGGGTGTGGTTGAGTTTAAACATAATAAAGTCTTTCATATTGAAGATGGATCTATATCACCTTCAACTAAACTTGATGATGGGCAAAGGTTACTTGAAATAAAAAATCAATTACAAAAAATAATTAATCAATATAATCCTAATATGTCCGTAATTGAAAAAATTTTTGTCGGATCTGGATCAATCAGTAGTTTAAAGCTTGGAATGGCAAGAGGTGCATCTATGATTGCGTTAGCCGAGGCTGGATTAAGTATAAATGAGTTATCCCCAAAGTTTGTAAAGAAAACAGTAACTGGTTATGGAAATGCATCTAAAGAACAAATTGTATCAATGATTGAAAAATTATTAAATATTGTCCCCAAAAATGAAGACAGTTCAGATGCCTTGGCAATTGCAATTTCTAGTCAACATACTAGTTATAATAACTTTTCTTTATCAACTGAAAGTAATGGATTAAACGAAGCAATTGCAAAAGCATTGCTTAAAGAAGAAAATAAATAATTATTGAATTTTTATTAGTTAAGGAAAGAAATGATAGCTTCTCTTTCAGGTACATTAAAGTCAGTATCAAAATCTGAAATTGTCTTAGAAGTAAATAGTGTTGGTTATCTTCTTAATGTTTCTTCCAAAGTAATATCTTCTTTAGGTGACATTGGTTCAAAGTTGTTTATGTTCACTGACTTACAAGTTAAAGATGATAAAATTATAATGTATGGTTTTTTTAATCAAATTGACCAGACTATTTTTAGGTTATTACAATCTGTTCAAGGAGTTGGACCTAAAGCAGCTCTCTCTATTCTTTCTGCACTTACTGTAGAAGAATTAATCTTAGCTATTTCCTCAGGTGATAAAGCTATGATTTCAAGAGCGGAAGGAGTGGGTTCAAAAGTTGCTAGTAGGATAGCAACAGAATTGTTAGAAAAAGTTTCTAGCTTTAATCTTATCAATGTAGATCAAAATATAAATATAGCTAAAAGTTCCCAAGAAAATTTAAATTTTGTAAATGAAAAAAATCTTAGTGATAATCAAGTTGTTGAAGATGCTATTTCTGCTCTTGTTAATCTTGGCTACACAAGAAGTGAAGTATTTTCAATAGTAATGAAAATAAAAAAAGAATTTTCTTTGAAACAAAAAAGTAAAGACTTTACTGTTGGCAATATTATACCTTTAGCGTTAAATGCTCTTACTCAGGAGATTAAATGATTAGCGATGATGAAATAGATGAAAGATTAATAAATTCAGGTATCATTGATAATATAGAAACTAGTGATATGAGCCTTAGACCTAGACGCATATCTGAATTTATTGGTCAACAACAAGTTCAAAAAAATTTATCAACTTTTATTGAAGCAGCTGGTTCTCGTAAAGAAGCAATGGATCATGTACTTTTATTTGGTCCCCCAGGACTAGGTAAAACCACACTTGCACAGATAATTTCTATTGAACTTGGTGTAGGCTTTAGAGCCACGTCTGGTCCAATTATAAATAAAGCTGGTGATTTAGCAGCTTTGTTAACAAATTTAAAGCCTAAGGATGTTTTGTTCATAGATGAAATACATAGGCTTTCTCCAAATATTGAAGAAATACTATATCCAGCAATGGAAGATTTACAACTAGATTTGATTATAGGTGAGGGACCTTCTGCAAGAACTATTAAAATTGATTTACCTCCTTTTACATTAGTTGGTGCAACTACTCGATCTGGCCTTTTAACGACCCCTTTAAGAGATAGGTTTGGTATCCAAGTTAGGATGGAATTTTATAATCCAAATGATTTAGTTAAAATTTTGCTAAAACAGTCTGAAAAGTTAGAAGTAGATTTGCATGAAAGTGGTGCTTATGAGATTGCTAAAAGATCTAGAGGCACTCCTAGAGTTGCTGGAAGATTGTTGAGAAGAGTAAGAGATATTCTTTCCGTTTCTAAAACAAAAATTATTGATAATAAATTTGCAGAAAATGCTTTATCTCAGCTGGATGTTGATTCATCAGGTTTAGATGCAATAGATAGAAAATATTTAAAAATAATTATAGAAAAATATCACGGTGGACCCGTGGGTTTAGATACTTTGTCTGCAACTTTATCAGAGCAAAAAGATATGATTGAAGAAGTAATTGAACCATACTTATTACAGCGAGGATTAATTCAACGATCTTCTAGAGGTAGATTTGTGTCAGCTTCAGGATGGAGACATTTAGGTTTAAACCCTCCTGAAAATGCAATAGAGCAGATTGATCTGACAGATACATCAAAAAACTAAATTAATGTAATTAATGTTTAATAACAATCTTCAAAATCTTGACGGAATAATAAAATGCAATGAACATTACTACTATCTCAAAATATATTATGAAGACACAGATGCTGGTCAGATTGTATATCATACTAATTATTTAAAATATTTTGAAAGAGCGCGCACTTCTTTGTTGAATCTGTTGAATATAGATCAAGCAGATTTAAGAAAAAATCACAAAATAAATTTAGTTGTAAGAAAAGCTGATTTAATGTGGCACAAACCAGCACTATTTAATGATACAATTTTAATAAAAAGTTGCCTTAAATATGCCAAAAACACCAGTATAACAATATTCCAAGAAGCATTTCGTTTTTGTGAGATAGAAGAAAAAAATGAATTACTTGTATCGGGTACAATTCAAATTGTAGCAATAAATGAAGAATACAAAGTAAAAAGAATTAATAAAATTTTGAAGAGTAAATTTTTTCAAAATAAATAAATTAATTTTGTGAGGTTTTAAAAATGAATCCAGACTTAAAAACACAAGTAATATCAACTGGACCGGATTTAACTATACTAGGACTTTTTTTCCAAGCTGATCCTTTTGTAAAAGGTGTTATGTTCCTTCTTGTTTTTGCATCAATATGGTGTTGGGCAATTATAATTAATAAATATGCGCTTTTGAGAAATGAAAGAAAATTATCAATAGAATTTGAAGATGTTTTTTGGTCTGGCGTAAATTTAGATGATTTATATAAAGAATATTCAGAAAATGCAAATAATTCTCAGGTAAGGGTTTTCATTAGTGGCATGAGAGAATTTAATAAAATTAATCAAAGACAAGCCTTATCTAGTGTGAAATTAAAAGATTTTTTCCAAAGAATAAATAATTCTATGCACATTTCTATTAGTAGAGAAATTGAAAGATTAGAAAAAGGAATGAGTTTTCTTGGTTCAATTGGTTCTGTAGCCCCTTTTATTGGCTTGTTGGGTACTGTTTGGGGTATCGTTAATGCATTTCAATCGATAGCTATCAGCAATAATACTAGTCTTGCAGTTGTTGCACCTGGAATAGCTGAAGCTCTATTTGCTACAGCCTTAGGTTTACTAGCTGCAATACCAGCTGTTGCTGCATTTAATAAATTTTCAAATGATTTAGAAAAATTGTCTAATAATTTAGAGTACTTTTCTATTGAATTTTCTAATGTTTTATTACGTCAAGTCGAAGAAAACTAAATGCTTAATCGTATAAATAACAGAATGCAAAAAAAAAATAGAGTAATAAGCCAGATTAATGTAACTCCGTTTGTTGATGTTATGTTAGTTTTATTAATAGTTTTTATGATTACTGCACCATTATTAACTGTAGGAGTTTCTGTAGATCTACCTAAAACTAAAGCATCACAATTGAGCTCTAAAGGTGATCCTATTATAATCAGTATAAAAAAAAATGGGGAGTTATATATACAGGAAAGGGAGATTGATAACCTTCAATTATTACCCAGGCTTAGAGCTATTTCTTCTGGAAACGAAAATCTTAGGATATATGTAAGGGGGGACAAAAATGTTCCGTATGGTTTAGTATTAGAAACAATTGCAAAAATTAAAAGTTCTGGTTTTAAGAAGGTTGCCTTAGTAGCTAAGTTACAAGAAGGTTAAGATCATGATTAGGTCAACTTTTATTTCATTTGGATTACATTCTTTTCTTCTCACTTTAGCTTATTTTGGACTACCAGCTTTAAAAAATAATGAACCTATAGAATTACCAATTGATATAGTAGAAGACACTCCTATCAGTTCTAAAACTTCTTTAAAGTTAGGAGAGGCAAAAGAAAAAAAAATTAAAAAAATAAATAAAAAGATTGAAAAAGAAGAAAAAATCAAGAAAACCTCACCACCACCACCACCAATACCAACAAAAAAAGAAGTAGAAAAAAAGGTATTAGCTTTAAAAAAAGATAAAGAGATTAAAAAAATTGCTAAACTAATTAAAAAAAAGCCAAAAATTGAGGTAAAAAAGAAAAATAAACCTAAACCCCCAAAGATTGTTAAAAAACCGGAAAAATTAAAAAACAAACAAAAAGAGTATTTAGCTAAAGGCATTCTTAAAACATTAACAAAACCTAAAATTCAACAAGAAAAGATTAAAAAAGAAAAGAGAAATAGCAACCAAGAAGTTCTAAATAAAATTAAAACTTTAGTTGGTAATTCTAACAGACAAGTCCAACAAACGGAAATAAAATTAAGTCAAACAGAATTAAACAAAATCCAAAATCATGTACAAAAATTTTGGAAAATGTCTTATGGAGCGAGTGAAGTAAAAGCAATAATTACATTAAAGATAAGTACGAATACTGATGGTAGCGTTAAAAACGTATCAATTTATGATAAAACTCTTTATCAGAAAGATAAATTTTTTAGAGCGACAGCTGATGCTGCAAGAAGAGCAGTCTTAGATAGTTCACCTTTACCTTTACCTAAAGGAAAGGAAAAAAAGTTTCAAAACATATTAATGGACTTTAATACATCTTTTATTAATGAATATTGATTGAAATTTATTTTCCTTTTGCCATAATCCTGCCTCATAAGATAAATAAATAATTAAATATTCATCTATAATTTGAGGTTAATTTTGTATAAAAGTTTTCAGTTGCTGATTTTTCAGATAATCATCGTTTTAATCACACTTATTTCTTCACTGGCGTTCTCTGAAGATTTGAGGATTAAAATTAATTCTGGTCAAGTTGAACCACTGCCAATAGCTATAGCAAATTTCACTGGAGAAGACGGTGGTTCTAGTGAAATAGGAATGCAAATTTCAACAGTAGTTTCAAATAATTTAGTTGGTTCTGGGCAGTTTAAGGCTATTGAAAGTGCTGCTTTTATTGCACCTCCAACAAATCCTTCAGTTAGACCTAATTTTATGGATTGGACACCTTTGGGTATAAAAGCATTGATTACTGGTTCTATTAAAAATATTAATAACCAACAAATTGAGGTAGAATTCAGGTTATGGGACGTAATTGCCGAAACTGACTTAATTGGTTTAAGATTATCAGTAAATTCTAGAGCATGGCGCAGAGTTGCACATATTATTTCTGATGAAATTTTTGAAAGATTATCAGGAGATAGTGGTTATTTTGATACAAGGATTGTTTATGTGGCAGAATCAGGACCTCAAAACAAACGTATCAAAAGATTAGCAATTATGGATCAAGACGGAGAAAATCATCAGTTTCTAACAGATGGAAGTTTTCTAGTACTTACTCCAAGGTTCTCTCCTACTTCACAAGAAATCACATATCTTGCATATTTTAAAAATGAACCGAGAGTTTATATTTTTAATTTAGAAACAGGACAGCAAGAATTGTTAGGATCCTTCCCAGGTATGACATTCGCTCCTAGATTTTCACCATCTGGTGAGAAGATTATAATGAGCTTGGCTGAAAAAGGTGTTACAGACATTTACACTATGGATTTAAATAATCAAAAAGTTGAAAGACTTACTAAAAGCCCATCTATAGATACATCTCCAAGTTTTTCACCTGATGGAAAAAAAATAATATTTAATTCTGATCGTGGAGGAACACAACAATTATATATAATGGACTCCAATGGAAGAAATGTTAAAAGAATTTCATTTGGTAAAGGAAGATACGCAACCCCAGTTTGGGCACCCAAAGGAGAGCTTATTGCATTCACTAAAATGCTAAAAAATAAATTTTACATAGGCGTAATGTCACCAGATGGATCTGGAGAAAGATTATTGGCACAAGGATATCTAGTTGAAGGGCCAACTTGGGCACCTAATGGAAGGGTTCTAATGTATTTCAAACAAGAAGCTCCTATTGACGATGGAAAAAGTGCTAGTGTAAATCTATTCAAAATTGATATTACAGGATTTAGAGAAACTAGGATTGTTACACCTACTGATGGCTCAGACCCTGCCTGGTCACCATTATTACCTAATTAAATATGAAGATTAAAAAAAGTTGAATTTTAAAATTAATTAAGGTAGGGTCTACAAAATTTGTAACTAATATTAGAATAATCAACAGCAAGTTTTAAGGAGTTTGAAATGAATAAAAAAATTATAGCTATAATTGGGGCTGTATCATTACTTTCAGCATGTGAGACTGCATCACAGAAAGTAGTTACCGGTACATCTGCAACTTCAGGTAGTGCTTCAACTTCAAGCTCTGTTGATAAAAAGAAAAGTTTATTTGCTGCAGCTAAGCAAACTAAAGCTGAAAAATTAATCGCGGTAGGTGATAGGGTATTATTTGATTATGACTCTGCTAAACTAGATTCAAGTGCAAAAATACTACTTGATGCACAATCCCGATTTTTAAGAGCCAATACAGATCTTAATTTTATAATTGAAGGCCATTGTGATGAACGTGGTACTAGAGAGTATAACTTAGCTTTAGGTGAGCAAAGAGCTACTGCTGTTAGGGATTATCTGGTAATACAAGGTATTGATCCTGAGAGAATTAAGGTAATTTCATATGGAAAAGAAAAGCCAGCTGTAGTCGGATCGAATACCATGGCTTGGTCTAAAAATAGACGTGCTGTTACTATTATAGATTAAGTTATATTGGTTAAAATTAATTAGTTTTTGATATATTTTTGGTATATTAATGTTTAAATCATTAAAAATACTTATTTACTTTATATTTTTATTGTCATCAAACTTGGTATTTTCCCAATCAACTGATGGTCTGAAAGAAATTGTAAAACTTCAACAAGATAAAATTTCAAGTATAGAGGATAATCTAAAAAGGTTAACTGGATCTATTGAAGAGCAATCGAAACTTAATAATTCTTCTGTTGATTCAAAATTAATTGAAAACCAGATAAATGAAATTAATCAGAAATTAAGATTATTAGAAAGTAACATTAAAAACATAACAAATTTAGCATATGATTTAGATTTTGCACTTAAAAGAATTGAACGTCATCTAGAGTTATCTTCAATTCAACAAAAAGATAATTCTAAAATTGTTTCAAATTCAACAAACAAAAGAGAAAATAAGACTGGAAAGAAATCTGAAATAAAACAGGAAAGTTTAAATTCAAAAACAGAAGGTGTATTAGGATTTATTAAGGAAAATGATAATAATAAAGACAACTCTTCAAAAACGGATGTAAATAATCAAAATAATAAAAAGAGCACCGTTACTTTTTTACCAAAAGGAACTGCACAAGAAAACTTTAATTATGCTTTAGACCTAGCAAGTCAGCTTGATTTTCAAAATGCTGAAAATGCTTTCAAAGAATTTTTAAAAACACACAAAGAAAGTGACAAAGTTGCTGATGCACAATATTGGCTAGGTAGAGTTTATTTCGCACAAAAGAAATTTGAAGAAGCTGCTATTGCTTTGGCGGAATTTAACAGCGTTTTTCCAAATGATCCTAGATTTCAAGAAACAACATTATTAATTGCAGAATCTGCTGTCAATTTTGCCCCTAAAGACCAACTATGTGATATTCTTAAACAATCACTTGAATTTATGGTTAATCCCTCCAAGAAATTTGTAAAAAGAATTAATATACTCAAAAATAAAAAACAGTGTACTACTGGATGATCCCAAATTTTGATGATCATTTTAATACATTAATAAAAAGCCTTAATAGTAATAATAAGTTTATACTTGGTTTATCTGGTGGCATAGACTCTATGGCTTTGTTATATTTAATTAAAAATTTCATAGATGATAACAGAAATGTTCCAATAAATTGTATACCAATGATTATTGACCATAACCTTAGAGATGAATCTGAGAATGAGTCAAAAAAAGTTAAGAAAATTTCTGAAAATCTTGGTTTTAATACCCAAATAAAGAAAATTAATTCATCTAAGCCTAATGGTAATATTCAAAATTGGGCAAGGAAGCATAGAAGGAATATTTTATTTCAAAAATGCTTAGAATTATCAGCAAATTTAATTTTGGGACATCATTTTGATGATCAAGCAGAAACGTTGTTTATGCGTATAACGAAAGGATCTGCTTTAGATGGACTTTCAGGAATGAATGAGGTAACTCCATGGAATGGTATATTTATCATTAGACCACTTTTGTCTTATAAAAAAAAACAGATTAAAAATTATGTTAAAAATAATAAAATTATTTATTTTGAAGATAGTTCAAATAATAATAATAAATTCGAAAGAGTAAAAACTAGATATTATCTAAATCAGATAAAAAAAAATATATGGCATGACGTCATTAACGATTTGAATCACTTCAGTAACTTAAATTCTAATTTAATAAATAAAACTGATTATTTTTTTAAAAGTTGGTCTAATAAAAACATAATAATACATGAAGGTGGAGCTGTAGGAGTAAATTATGCTAGTTTTAGAAATATTTTTGAAAAATCTTTTTTATTTGCTCTAAGATTAGTCGGTAAAATCATACAAACTGTTGGAGGAAATGAATATGCTCCAAAAAGAAAAAAAACATCTGATCTCATATCTTTTTTGTTTGCAGAAAAATTTAAAAAGAAAAGTCTTGGAAATGTAAATATTTCTCTCAACCAAGGTTATCTTTTCTTTATAAGAGAAAATAGAAATTTAAACTTTGGTTTAAATATACAACAAAATAAACACTATATATTTGATGGAAGGTTTTTAGTAATAAGTTCACTTGCAGGTAAGCTTGTTAAGTTTAACAATACTGATTTAGTTAAAATAGATAATAAAAGCCCTTTTTACATATATGGTAATTGGATAAATAACTCAATTCCTTACTTGGAAACCCTTGAAGGCAAGACCATTAAACCCTATTTAAGTATTATTAGTAAAAATTCGAAATTAGATATTACTGGAAATAACTGTTTTAGACTTTACCTACTCAACAGAATTTTGGTATAACAACTCTTTAATTAAAAAGGATGAAAATGAATAATTTTGGAAAAAATATAGCAGTTTGGGTTATAATATCACTTGTTTTAGTTGCAATCTTTAATGTTTTTCAGGGTGGTTCTTCGAAAACTCAAGGTAATGTAATTGCATATTCTGATTTTTTAGCCAGAGTAAATGCCGGAGAAGTTAGAGAAGTAAGTATTCAGGGTGATAAAATATTCGGTGCTTCGAGTAGTGGTGTTCCTTTTTATTCATTTATTCCAAAAGAAGAAGAATTAGCTAATAAGTTATCTGAAAAGGGGATAAAAGTAACTTCAGAACCTGATGAAAGTAGTATGCCAGGAATACTATCAGTTTTAATTTCATGGTTTCCAATGCTTTTGTTTATAGGTGTTTGGATATTTTTTATGAAACAAATGCAGGGCGGCGCTAAAGGTGCAATGGGTTTTGGAAAATCTAAAGCAAAACTTCTTACTGAACATAGAGACAAAGTAACATTCAAAGATGTTGCAGGAATTGATGAAGCTAAAGCAGAGTTAGAAGAAGTTGTAGAGTTTTTAAAAGACCCTAGTAGATTTCAAAAACTTGGTGGTAAAATTCCTAAAGGTGTTTTATTAGTTGGTCCCCCTGGCACAGGTAAAACATTACTAGCAAAAGCTGTAGCTGGTGAAGCGGGCGTTCCTTTTTTTACAATTTCAGGTTCAGATTTTGTTGAAATGTTTGTGGGAGTTGGTGCATCTAGAGTTAGAGATATGTTTGAACAAGGGAAAAAAAATTCACCTTGTATCATATTTATTGATGAAATAGATGCAATGGGAAGACATAGAGGTGCTGGTTTAGGTGGTGGCAATGATGAAAGGGAGCAAACACTAAATCAACTTTTAGTGGAAATGGATGGTTTTGAAACGAATGAGGGTGTAATTTTAGTTGCCGCAACAAACAGACCAGATGTTTTAGATCCTGCATTATTAAGACCTGGTCGATTTGATCGCCAAGTTGTCGTACCAAATCCAGATATGATTGGTAGAGAAAAAATTCTAAAGGTACATATGAAAAAAGTGCCACTTTCTTCCGACGTTGTGCCCAAAATAATTGCACGAGGTACACCTGGTTTTTCTGGTGCTGACTTAGCTAACTTAGTTAATGAGGCTGCATTATTATCAGCAAGAAAAGGCAGAAATAATGTTAGCATGGTTGAATTTGAAGAAGCCAAAGATAAAGTTATGATGGGTTCTGAAAGAAGATCAATGGTAATGACAGAGGAAGAGAGAAAACTTACTGCTTATCATGAAGCTGGCCATGCTGTAGTAGCTGCATACTCACCAGCAAGCGACCCAATACATAAAGCTACTATTATACCTCGAGGAAGGGCACTTGGTATGGTTATGAGGTTGCCGGAAGGTGATAGAGTTTCAATGGCTAAAGATAAACTCTATGCGGATCTTAGAGTTGCTTGTGGTGGCAGGATAGCCGAAGAAATGATTTTCGGTAAAGAAAAAGTAACTACTGGTGCTAGCTCTGATATTAAAATGGTTTCAGATATAGCTCGAAGAATGGTTACAGAATGGGGCCTTTCTGACAAACTTGGATTTTTGGCTTACGAAGCTAATGAACAAGAAGTATTTCTTGGTAGATCAGTTTCTCAACAAAAAAATTTATCAGATAATACCGCATCTATTGTAGATGAAGAAATTAGAAGGATAGCTGATTCTGTATACTTAGACGCTCAAAAAATGTTAAAGAAATATTCAAAGCAGTTGAAAAGAGTAGCTGAAGCATTGCTTGAATATGAAACATTAGATGGAGATCAAATTAGAGATTTATGTAAAGGATTAAACATTTCTATAAAGAAATCTGATGATAAAGATTCAGCACCTAAGGCAAAAAAACCCAAAAAAACAGCTGGTATACCCTCTACTGCTTCTGCAAAGCAGACGATTGTTACAAATGAAATAGACAATTCATAAAAGATTATTTCTAAGGTTAATGTATGGCTTTTGTCGAAAAAACGAGATATTTATTAGCACCACCATATTGTAGATCAGCTGAAACTTTCATAAGTCCAATACTGAGTTCACCCTCTGAGATTCTTGATGGTTTAAGATTAGCAGGTGGTTGGAGATTTTTTAAGAATTTAAGAGTGCTTCAAAAAAAAAAGATCATCTGATCGAAGTTCAAATGTCCACCCAAGAATTGTTGAAAGTTGCCAAAAAGCATAGCAACACTTCTCTAACTGAAACTGAATTTCAAATAAGCAATTTAGTAAATAAGAGACCTACTTTTGCAAAACTTGATATGTCAAAACCAAACATAATGGGTGTAATAAATATAACACCAGATAGTTTTTACAAAAACAGTCAAATTCATAATCTTAAGAAACTCAAAAAATATTCTTATGAAATGATTAATAATGGAGCTTCTATCATTGATATTGGAGGAGAGTCTAGTAGACCTGGAGCAGAAAAAATTTCGAGATTAGAAGAAATAAACAGAGTTATTGAACCAATAAGATATCTTAAAAATTGTAAAGTAAAATCTTTGATTTCATTAGATTCACGAAATTTATCAACAATGAAAACATGCTATAAAATTGGTGTAGATATATTGAATGATATTTCAGCATTTAAGGAGAGAAGTAAAATTGAATTTATTTCAAAAACAAATATACCAATAATCATAATGCATATGCAAAATGAACCAACGAATATGCAAATTAATCCAAAATATAGCTTTGCTCCTACTGATATTTATAATTTTTTTTCTAAAAAAATTACAGACTTTATTGAAGCAGGTGTAAAAAAATCAAATATTGTTATTGATCCAGGAATTGGTTTTGGAAAAACTTTATCTGACAATTTAAATATTTTTAAATATTTACCACTTTTTCATGGCTTAGGTGTTCCAATTTTAATTGGAGCAAGTAGAAAATCACTTATTGGTGAGCTTACTATAAACGATTATAAGTTTCGTGGGAAAAATAAAATAGACATAAGTCCAAGTAAAAGGTTGAGTGGCTCGTTAGCATTTGCTATTCATGCAAATATGTGTGGAGTTCAAATATTAAGAACGCATGATGTATTTGAAACAAATCAAGCTTTGATATGTCAAAAGTATTTACACTTATAGGATAAACATGATCCAAACAACATTTAATAGTAATAAAAGATTATTTGGCACTGATGGTATTAGAGGTACTGTAAATAAAGACAAGGTTACTGCTTTAATGGCTGTAAATTTAGCTATGGCAGCAGGTGAATATTTTTATGGAAGGGCAGGAACCAAAAGATCAAGAGTATTAATTGGTAAGGATACTCGATTATCTGGATACATGCTAGAACCTGCACTTGTTGCTGGTTTTACTTCTGTAGGTTTAGATTCTATTACTACTGGTCCACTTCCCACACCAGCAATTGCTTATTTAACAAGTGTTCTGAGGTGTGACTTAGGAGTAATGATTTCTGCTTCACACAATCCATATCAAGATAATGGATTGAAATTATTTGGTGCTGATGGATTTAAATTAAATGATGAAGTTGAAAATGAAATTCAATCAAGAATGGTTAGAGGTCCTATCCTTGCAAAGTCAGAAAACTTGGGTAGAGCACGAAGAATGGAAGATGCAATAGGAAGATATTCTGAATTTGTGAAACAAATATTGCCTAAACGAGAAGATCTATCCTCCATGAAGGTAGTATTAGATTGTTCTAATGGTTCATCATACAAAGTTGGTCCCGAAGTGTTATTTGAACTTGGAGTTGACTCAATAATTATTGGAGCAGAGCCTAATGGTAAAAATATAAATTTGGATTGTGGCGCAATTTATCCAGATAATATGGCGAAAATCACAAAGCTAGAGGGTGCAGATTTAGGTATTGCTCTTGATGGAGATGCAGATAGAGTGATTTTTTCAGACGAAAATGGTGAAATCATCAATGGTGATCAAATAATTGCAGTATTAGCCAGAGAGATGCAAATCAACAATGAATTAGTTGATAATCAGGTTGTTGGTACTTTGATGTCTAATTTAGGATTAGAAAATTATTTAAATAAACTTAAAATACACCTTCACAGAACAAATGTAGGTGATCGCTATATTCTAGATAAAATGATTAAATCTAATTCCAAACTTGGAGGGGAACCATCAGGACATATATTACTTAGTGATTTTGCTAAAACAGGTGATGGCTTACTAACCGCAATTAAAATATTGTCTCTTCTTAAAAAGTCTAGATCAAAAGCATCTGAATTCTTAAGACCATTTCAACCAATACCTCAATCCTTAAAGAATCTAAAAAATATTGATAAAAGTGTTTTATTAAATAAAAATATAATTAGCTTAGTTGAAAAACATCAGAAAGAATTAGGAAAAAAAGGAAGGATTTTATTACGCCCTTCTGGAACAGAAGATTTAATTAGAGTCATGGTTGAGTGCACTGATATAAACCTTTTAAAATCTACTATGGAAATTATTTCCAAAGCTATAATCAAAGAAAATGATAATAAATAGAGTTAGTAATTTATCAAAGACTGTTCTAGTAATTGCTGGTTCTGATCCTAGTGGTGGAGCTGGCATTCAAGCTGATTTAAAAACACTTACATCTCTAGGTGTTTATGGAATGACAGCAATAACGGCACTTACAGAACAAAATACTAAAGGCGTTACAGATATTTTTGAGATTCCTCTAGATTTTGTAGTTAAACAAATTAATTGTTGCTTATCTGATATTGGAGCCAATGCTATTAAAATTGGAATGATGCATAATACAAATTTAATAAATGGGGTGTATGAGGCTCTTAAACATAATAAAATAATAGGAAATAAAAAAATAAATATAGTTCTTGATCCAGTAATGGTAGCTAAAGGTGGACATAGATTACTTAAAAAAGATGCAGTAAATTCATTAAAAACCTTTATAAAAAATACTAATCCTGTTCTAACACCAAATATTCCTGAGGCAGAAATATTAACAGACATTAAAATTAATAATTTGATCGACATGAAAACTGCTGCAAAAAAAATCATAAATCTTGGTGCCAATTTTGTTGTTTTAAAGGGAGGACATATGAATGCACCAATTATGACAGATTTATTAATTGGGACAGATGTTACAGACCAAATAGATACAAAAAAAATTTTAACTAATAATACTCATGGTACTGGATGTACAATGGCTTCAGCATTGACGGCTGGATTAGCAAAATCATATGAGATTAGAGAAGCTTTTCGAAATGCACATTTTTATGTAAATCAAGCTATAATGACTTCACCAAGGTTCGGTGCAGGACATGGTCCAATAAATCATTCTTTTAATATTAATTAATTTGTTGATTTGTTATTTTAAGTAAATATTTATACCATTTATATACAGGGTCCTCATTATCTAACAATTTGCAAGAACTGCAAACATCTACCCACTTTAAATTACCAAAAAAAATACAATCTTCTATCCCAGGTTTCTTACCAGATATGTAACCATTATTAATTATTATTTTTCTAATTGGATCAATTGATTTTCTAAACTCTTCAATAGAAGACGAAATAAATGGTACAAATTTTTTAATTGGTCCATTAATTCTCTCCTCCCTAGTCTTTATATAATAATCAATATCATCACCTTCTAAAACATTTGGTATATCATGCGCAATTATCTTAAATAAGATTGGTAATAATTGTCTGGAAGTCCATAAATATAAAAAATATGAAAAATTTTTTGATGAATTATTTATAAAAATTTTTTTCTCAGGATAATTTTCGTTTAACCAGCTTATTATATTCCATGAATCACTCACAAAACCCTCTTTGTAATCTAAGATAGGAACTAATTTTTGTTTAGAAAATGAAATTTTATCTTTATCAGTAAATCTTACAGGAATAGTTATAAATTCTATATTGTTAAGAATAAGACATAACTTTACATTCCAGCATGGAGGACTAAATCTTAAATCATTTTTACCAGATAAATCGAAGAGCTTAAGCATTAATTTTTAGGTTCCTTTATTTATATTGACTTTTAAAAAATAACCTTTATTAAGACTTTGGGTAATTGCTTCCCAACAAGCAATAACATTATTATGAGGTTAATATGACAAGACCGTTAGTCAAGCCGTTTCGTCCGGAATTTTCATCTGGACCTTGCGCAAAAAGACCTGGATGGTCTTTAGACGTATTAAAACAAAGCTCACTTGGTAGATCTCACAGACATAAAGATTGTAAAAATAAATTAAAAGAAGTTATTGAGCTATCTAAGTCTATATTAAATATTCCAGAAAGTTATTTAGTAGGTATAGTTCCTGGTTCTGATACTGGTGCGATAGAAATAGCTATGTGGAACCTTTTAGGTTCAAAGCCAGCAACAATGTTAGTCTGGGATAGTTTTGGTGCTGACTGGGCCAAGGATATTCAATTACAATTAAAATTAAAAAGTCTTAATATTATAAAAGTAGATTATGGAAAATTACCCAGTTTAAATGATTTTGATTTCAGGGGTGATTTAGTTTTTAATTGGAATGGTACTACTGCAGGTGTATGTGTTCCTAATGGACGTTGGATAAAAAACTCACGTGATGGTCTAACAATATGTGATGCAACATCAGCTGCCTTTGCGATGGACATTGATTGGTCAAAATTAGATGTAGGAACATTTTCTTGGCAAAAATCCCTTGGAGGTGAAGCTGGTCATGGTATGATTATTCTTTCTCCGAGGGCTGTTGAAAGAATAAACACGTACAGTCCAAATTGGCCAATACCAAAATTATTTCAACTAAAAAAAAATAATGTGATAAATTTAGATATTTTCTCTGGCTCAACTATAAATACACCTTCAATGATTTGTGTTGAAGATTTTTTAGATGTTCTTAATTGGACCAATGAAATAGGTGGTTTGGAAGAATTAATTAGAAGGTCAAAAGATAATTTAAATATAATTAAAGATTGGGTTAGTTTATCTAGTTGGGTAGATTTCTTGTGTGAAGACCATAACAATATATCAAACACATCAATATGTTTGAAACTCATAGATCCTAAATTAGAAAAAAAATCTCTAGAAACAAAAAATATTATAGAAAAAAATATAATAAATTTGTTAGAAGAAAATAATGTAGCATTTGATATTGGTAGTTATAGATCTGCTCCTCCTGGATTAAGGATTTGGGGAGGGCCTACAGTTGATAATGACGACATAAAAAAATTATTACCTTGGTTGGATTGGGCCTACCACAAATCATTAAGAGATCTAGATATTTAAATATAAATTGAGAGTCAGTAAATGCCAAAAGTTTTAATAAGTGATAAATTAAGTGAGTCTGCAGTTGATATTTTTAAAAAAAATAAAATTGAGACAATATACAATCCAGGCTTAAGTCATGAAGATTTGCTAATAGAAATTAATAAATACGATGGACTTGCAATTAGATCGGCTACAAAGGTTACTGAAGAGGTCTTTGATAATGCTAAAAATTTAAAGATTGTAGGTCGTGCTGGTATTGGAACTGACAATATTGATAAATTATCAGCCACTAAAAATGGTGTAATTGTAATGAATACACCCTTTGGGAATGCTGTTACTACAGCTGAACATGCCATAGCTCTTATGATGTCACTTGTTAGGATGATCCCGCAGGCTGATAGTTCTACTAAACTAGGTAAATGGGAAAAATCTAAATTTAATGGTACTGAAATAAACGGTAAGTATTTAGGTTTAATTGGTTGTGGCAATATTGGATCTATTGTAGCAAGCAGAGCTTTAGGTTTAAAGATGAAAGTTTTGGCATTTGATCCATTCCTTATACAGGATAAAGCATCTGAATTAGGAATTGAAAAAGTAGATTTGGAATACTTACTTAGGAACTCTGATATTATATCTTTGCATACACCTTTAACTGAAGACACTAAAAATATAATTTCATCTGAAGCAATTAGCATAATGAAAAAAGGATCGAGGATCATTAACTGTGCTAGAGGAGGTCTTGTAGACGAGGTGGCTTGTAGAGCAGCACTAGAAACGGGACATTTGGCAGGTGCAGCTTTTGATGTTTTCACAGAAGAGCCTGCTAAAGAAAATATTTTATTTGATGCACCTAATTTTGTAGCAACCCCACATTTAGGTGCCGCTACAATTGAGGCACAAGAAAACGTTGCTATTCAAATAGCTCAACAAATGTCAGATTATCTTAATACAGGAGCTGTTGTAAATGCCCTCAACTATCCTAGTGTATCTGCAGAGGAAGCACCAATCCTTAAACCTTATGTTAGGTTAGCCTATCTAATGGGATCATTTTTAGGACAAGTTACACAAGAGGGTATATTAAGTGTAAAATTAGAACTAGAAGGTAAAGCATCAAACCTTCTTGACGTACCATTAATGGCGAGCTTATTAGTGGGAATTTTGGAACCTTCTTCCGCAGCTGTTAACAATATAAGCTCAACGTCAATTGCTTCTAGTAGAGGTATAAACTTATCAACAATTAAGCATGAAAGAAGATGTGATTATGAAACTTTGCTTAAAATTACTATTAAACATGATAATGGTGAAAGAACGATTACAGGCACATTAATTGCTGGTAACAAACCAAGAATAATAAACATTCAAGGTATCTCGATTGAATCAGAATTTCCAAAAAATGCTTTATATCTTAGAAATTATGATAAACCAGGTTTCATTGGTGATTTAGGTAACAAATTAGGAAATAATAATATTAACATCGCTTCTTTCCATCTAGGGCGTCGGAATGTAGGAGGAGAAGCAATAGCATTAGTAGAGATAGATGGAAAGATTGATGAAAAAATTATATCTGAAATAAGAAATTTACCCCAAGTTGCAAGAGTAAATTCAATTAATTTTGAAGGTAAATAAATAGTATTTCTTTTAAAGATTTATTAGATACATTTATAACTTTGGTATATAAAAAAATATATTTTACAATTTAGGCACTAGGAATGACCGGTTCACAAATTCAAAAAGGACTATTACCTGCAGGATTAAGTGACGTTCTTTATCCTAAAGCTCAAGTTCAAGCAAAAAAAATTGAAAATTTGCTAGATATTTTTTCTAATTATGGCTATCTAAGAGTTAAACCACCCTTAGTTGAATATGAAGAAACTCTATTATCTGATGGACCTGGTACTGTGTTAAAGGATTCTACTTTTAGAATTATGGATCCTTTATCACAAAAAATGATGGCATTGAGATCAGATGTAACAGCTCAAATATCTAGAATAGCCTCCACAAGATTATCTCATCTAACACGTCCACTTAGATTATCTTATTCTGGAGATGTTTTAAGAGTAAAAGGGGATAGTTTTAATACTGAGCGTCAAAAGACACAAGTTGGAGCAGAATTAATTGGATTAGAGAATGAATTTTGTGATGCTGAAATTATTCTCATTTGTTTAAAAGCACTTAAATCAATTAATATTGAAAATATAACAATTGATATAAACTTACCATTTTTAAGAGAGTATTTTTTAAGAGATCTTTCATTTTCTCAAAAAGAAGAAATTAATAAAGCAATAGATTTAAGAGATAAAAAAAGTCTAAAAAAGTTTAAATTTAAGTACTCTAAAATTGTACTAGACCTTATGGAATCTTCTGGTGATTATTCATTTTCTAATAACTTTTTACGTAAATTAAAATTAGAAGGTTTTATTAATGATGTAAGAGATTATTATTTAAAAGTAATTGATATACTCAATAAGAATGATTCATCTATAAAGATTTCAATAGATCCGCTTGAGAATAGAGGATTTAATTATCATACTGGTTTATCTTTTACAATTTTTTCTGATAATCTAAAAGGTGAAATTGCTAAAGGTGGAAGGTACAAAACTTTAAATGGTGAAACAGCAATTGGATGTACAATTTACACTGAAAAAATTTATTCTAATTCAAAATCTAGTATAGATAAAAGTATAGTGTATGTGCCTTATCTTAATATAAATGACGCAGATTACATTATAAGTAAAGGTTATAGAGTTGTTTTTGGAAATAACTTAACCTCCAATCTAAAAAAAGATGCCTTTAATCTAAAATGTCAATTTATTTGGGAAAATAAAAAGATCGTCAAATTAGAAACCTAGTTAAATGATAAGAAATTTAAGGAATGTTTTATGAGTAATGTAGTTGTTATTGGAACGCAATGGGGTGATGAAGGTAAAGGTAAAATTGTTGATTGGTTATCAGAAAAGGCTAACTTAGTTGTTCGGTTTCAGGGTGGACATAACGCAGGACATACTCTAGTTGTTAATGAAAAAATTTTTAAATTATCCTTGTTACCAAGTGGAATTGTTAGAGAAAATACAATTGTTTTGATTGGTAATGGAGTTGTAATAGATCCTTTTCATTTAAAAAAAGAAATTGATGAATTAAAAAATCAAAATGTTAAAATATCATCTGAAAATCTAATTATTTCAGACTCTGCTTTTTTAATTCTGCCTATACATCAAATAATAGACCAATTAAGAGAAAATAAAAAAAATACTGAAAAGATAGGAACTACAGGAAGAGGTATTGGTCCGTCATATGAAGATAAAGTTGGTAGAAGAGGTTTGAGAATATGTGATCTTTTCGATAAAGATGAATTATCCTCAAAACTTGCACTATTATATGGTTTTCATAATATATGGTTAAAAGCTATGGGTAAAAAAAAACTTGATCCAAAAGATATATTAGAAAACCTTTGGGATTTAGGACAAATTTTAAAATCCTACGTTCAGCCTTCTTGGCTTTTAATTAACAAATACAATCAACCCGCATCTAATATTTTATTTGAAGGTGCTCAAGGCACCTTTTTAGATGTAGATCATGGTACTTACCCTTTTGTAACTAGTAGCAATACCACGGCTTCGCAGGCAGGCATGGGGTCAGGTTTAGGACCAACAGATATAGACTACACTTTAGGTATAACTAAAGCTTATACAACAAGAGTTGGTTCAGGCCCTTTTCCTACTGAAGATAATGGTAAAGATGGGATATTATTAGGTAAAAAAGGACATGAATTTGGAACTGTTACTGGTAGACAAAGACGATGTGGGTGGTTTGACTCAGTTCTAGTTAAGCAAGCTGTATCTTTATCCAGTGTTACAGGTATTGCTTTAACTAAATTAGATGTTTTAGATGGATTTGATGAAATTAAGATTTGTACAGGATATTATTTAAATGGTAAAATTATTAATTACTTACCTTCAGCGCAAAAAGATCAAAAGTTGATAAAACCCATATATGAAATCATTACAGGATGGAAGAAAAGTATTGTTGGTGTAAGGAATGTGAATGATCTTCCTGAAGCAGCTAAAAATTACATAGAAAGAATTGAAGAGCTTATAAAATGTCCAATAATTTTAATATCAACCAGTCCAGAAAGATCAGATACTATTCATATTAAGGATCCTTTTAATCCAAGTTAGTATTCATTTAAATCAATTAACTTCAGCTCTTTGGCTTTGGATTTCACAACGGTTTGAAGTTTTTCAAATGCTCTTGTTTCAATTTGTCTTATTCTTTCTCTACTTACTTTATATTCTTGAGATAGGTCTTCTAATGTTTTAGGATTTTCAGTCAATCTTCTTTTAATTATAATATCTTTTTCTCTAGGTTTTAAATAATCTAGTGCTTCTAACATCATCTTATTTCTAATATTTTTTTCTTGGTGATTAACATATTGGGTTTCTTGATTGTCTCTTTCGTCAGTAAGCATATCTTGCCATTCAGCTTCTTCCCCATCTTGACGATTTATTTGTGAATTAAGAGAATGATCACCACCTAACATTCTTCTATTCATGCTAACAACATCATCTTCAGAAACGTCTAAAGTTTTGGCAATGTGATTAACTTGTTTAGGTGTAAGATCACCATCTTCTAAAGCATTAATTTTACCTTTTATTTTTCTTAAATTGAAAAATAACTTTTTTTGACTTGCAGTCGTCCCAATTTTAACTTGAGACCAGCTTTTTAGCACAAATTCTTGGATCGCTGCCTTAATCCACCACATTGCATATGTAGCTAACCTAAAACCCTTTTCTGGATCAAATTTTTTAACAGCATGCATCATCCCAATATTACCTTCTGCAATAAGATCGGCAATTGGAAGACCATAACCTCTGTAACCCATTGCTATTTTTGCTACCAGCCTAAGATGACTCGTAACAAGTTTATGAGCGGCTTTAGTATCTTGTTTTTCAAGCCAATCTTTTGCAAGTAAATACTCTTCATCTGCTTCAAGCATTGGAAATTTTTTAATATGATCTAAGTATCTACCTAAATTATTCTCCGGTGATACTAGAGATAAGTTCATATTATCTACATTACTCAATTATTTCTCCTGGATATGCATTATATTATATATAGTATTAATATACCTTTATTTAAAGTGTTTATAATATAATAAAATTATATCTTTAGTTCCTCAATAAGTACAGAAATGTCTTTTGGTAATGGGCTAAAAAACTCTAAATATTTGTTATTAATTGGATGATGAAAACAAAGTTTTGATGCGTGTAATGCTTGTCTACTAAAAGATTTGATTAATTTATTTTTCTCTTTTAGGTAAGAGTTTTTAAAATTTTTTTGTGCTAATGGCTTCCCATATAAATCATCACCAACTATGCTATGGCCAAGATATGACATATGAACACGAATTTGATGAGTTCTCCCTGTTTCAAGTTTGCACTCAATTAAACTAGCAAAAGGGGTAAAAATATTTAATACTTTCCATTTTGTTATAGCCATTTTCCCTTTGTTTACAACAGCCATTTTTTTTCTATTTAATTGAGATCTTCCAATAGGTTTTTCAATAATGCCTCTATTTATAGGTTGTCCCCATACTACAGCATTATATCTTCTATCTAAATCATGATTAAAAAAAATTTTACAGAGATTTGAATGCGCCAATTCTGTTTTTGCAATGACCATTACACCGGTAGTATTTTTATCTAGCCTATGTACTATACCTGGTCTTTTAACGCCTCCAATTCCTTTTAAATTTTCACCACAATGATAAAGAAGAGCATTAACTAGGGTTCCGTTAGGTGATCCAGGTGCTGGGTGCACTACCATGCCAGAGTTTTTATTAATAACAATAATAAATTCATCTTCATATAGAATATCTAATTTAATATTTTCAGGTAATGGTATAGCTTCACTAGGCTTTGGAAATTTTATTTCAACAATTTCACAATTTTGAATCTTAAATGAAGGATTTTCTATTGTTTTACCATCTACTTTTAGTTGTTTATTTTCTATTAAATTTTTAACTCTACTTCTAGAGATTGAAAAGTTATTTTTATTTAATTGTTGTTTTGTGGTGTCACTTACTTTAATAGCTTCAGTAACCCATGTATCAAGTCTTTCAAAAGGTAAATTGAAGTCTTTTACAATAAGTAGAATTTTAATAGGAACTGTCATGTCTAATATGTTTGACCCTAAAACAGAAAAAACTTCATTTGTAATTTCTAATATAAGGGCTATAAAAATTATTGCTATAATTTTAGGATTATTAATTATTATTGGATTAATTTTTCTATTTTGGGGATTAGGAAAAAAATATAACAAACTTAATAATACTACTGCTACAAATAAAACCCTCAAAGATGAAATAGAATATACAGATAAATTTGATTTCAATGAACCAGATGAAGCACAATTAATCTCTTCATCTTTAGGCACTAATAATGAAATATTATTACGATATCTTTACAAGGGTAAAAACACATTAGTAGTACTAGACATTAAAACAAAAAAAATTAAATCTATTATTACTATTAAAAAGGGTCAAAACGGTTTCAAGATTAATAAATGAAATAAAAATTTATAATGTATGAAGAAAAAATTTTAATTGGAACTGACACAACTTCTGGTATTGCACCACAGATATTAGATGCAATTGCAGAAGCGTCACATATAAAAACCTTGCCTTATGGTAATGATATTATCACTGAAGAGTGTAAAAATATTGTTAAAAATATTTTTGAAAAAAGTGATTTAGAAATCATTCCTATGGTCTCTGGCACAGCTTCAAATTCTCTAGCATTATCATCTTTTCTGAGGTCTTATGGAAGTGTTATCTGTCATAGTGATGCACATATCAACAAAGATGAGGGAGGAGCCCCAGAGTTTTTTTCTGGAGGTGGCAAATTACTTACCATTTCAAATTCTCTAGGACGTATTAAAGCTCAGGATTTTCAAAAAAAAATCGATAAGATAAACTTCAAACGTAAATCAAGCTCTTTAATATCTGGTGTTTCAATTACACAATTAGCTGAAAATGGAACTTTGTATACACTAGATGAAATAGGTGCAATTAGTGAAATTTGTAAAAAAAATAATCTATATCTTCATATGGATGGAGCAAGATTTTCAAATGCATTAGTCTCCCAAGAATTAATATCTCCTGCACAAGCCACATGGAAAGTTGGAGTTGATTGTCTGTCTTTAGGTGCAACTAAAAATGGTGCTATGGCAGCAGAATTAATAATATTTTTTAATAAAACATTAGCAAGTGAAGCACAAAATCTTATAAAGCAGACTGGACATGTAATTTCTAAAACTAGATTTGTTTCTGCTCAGCTAAATGCATGGTTTAAAGATGGTTTGTGGTTGGAATTAGCTAAGTTAGCTAACAAAAATGCTATATATCTCAGAAATCAATTATCTCAATTCAATGATTTTAAAATCTTATACCCAACACAGGGAAATGAAGTTTTTGTAAAGATGAGTGATTTATCATATGATAATATTCTAAAATTAAATATTATCCCAAACTTGTGGAATAAAATTGACAATGATTATTTAGTAGTCAGATTTGTAACATCTTTTGAAACAAATATATGTCAGATAGATGAAATCATTGATCGATTGAAAACTTGTTTTTGATTACATACCATAATTTAAATTAATAGCTATACTTAGAAATATTGATTTAACCTCAGAAATTAAGTCTTTTTCAAAAGCAAATGCAAATTTCCCTATATAAGAATATCCTAAGAATAATGGTAAAAGATAAATTCTAATCATTAAAATTAGCCAAGCTATATAAATTGGTATTAATGGCTGGACAATAAAACTAGGTGTAATTTTATTTGTAATATTTACAATTGGATTTGCAAGTTTAGTTATAAATCGATACAAAACAAAATTAGTATCTTCACTTAAAAATAAATTTAATATAAATTTTATTAATAAAATTACCATTAAGCATGCTAAAAAGTAATCAACAGCAATTAGCCATATAGGAAAATTATTAATCATTAAAATACCATACTAACATATTGGATAAATGAAAAATCATAATTTAAATTATATGTTTATTTAAGCTAAAAAAACTTATAATACTAGTCATTTAATTAATAAAAATATAAGTCTGAGGCAATCATATGAATAACCCACAATATATCTATTCGATGTATAAATTAAGTAAGGTTTTCCCTGGGGGAAAACAAGTAATTAAAGATATGAGTCTATCTTTCTTACCTGGAGCTAAAATAGGGGTTCTAGGAGGGAATGGAGCAGGTAAATCAACTCTGTTAAAAATTATGGCAGGTGTTGATAGAGATTATAATGGAGAGGCAAAATTAGCTGATGGAATAAAAGTAGGCTATCTTGCCCAAGAACCAGAACTAAATAGTAGCTTAAATGTTTATGAAAATGTAATGCAAGGAATGGCAGAAGCAAAACAACTTGTTGAAGATTTCAATGCTATTTCTCTAAAATTCTCAGAGGATTTAACTGAAGATGAGATGGATCAAGTCATTACAAAGCAAGGTGAGTTGCAGGAACAAATTGATAATATGGATGCATGGGATTTGGATAGAAAAGCAGAGATAGCCATGGATGCATTGAGTCTACCTCCAGCAGAAGCAAAGATAGATCATTTGTCTGGTGGTGAAAAAAGAAGAGTTGCTTTAGCTCAATTACTTTTGTCAAATCCAGATTTTTTATTGTTGGACGAACCAACTAATCATTTAGATGCCCTTTCAGTAGCATGGTTACAAAGATTTCTTCATGATTTTCCGGGTACTGTTGTAACCATTACTCATGATAGATATTTTTTAGATGAAGTTGCTGGCTGGATTTTAGAATTAGACCGTGGAGAAGGTATTCCTTTTAAAGGTAACTATTCTGGCTGGCTAGAGCAAAAACAAAAAAGACTTGAACTTGAAGGCAAAGCAGAAGAAGCTAGAAAAAGAAAAATTAACGAAGAATTAGAGTGGATAAAGTCAGCACCTAGAGCAAGACAGTCAAAATCAAAGGCTAGAATAACTTCTTATGAAGAATTGGTATCTAGAGAACATAATAAAGAAATTAATACAGGAAACCTTGTAATACCACCTGCTTCAAGACTTGGTAATGATGTAATAACTTTCAAAAACGTGAGCAAGTCATTTGATGACAAATTATTAATAGATAATCTTAGTTTTAAACTTCCTCCCGGAGGAATTATAGGTGTTATTGGAGCAAATGGTGCAGGTAAGACTACTCTATTTAGATTAATCACTAAAGAGGAGGAGCCAAACAATGGAGAAATTTTAATTGGAGAAACTGTAAGTTTAAACTATGTTGACCAATCTAGAGATGATTTAAAACCTGACCAAAACGTATGGCAGTCTATTTGTGATGGACTAGACGAAATACAAATTGGAAAAAAGACTATTCAAAGTAGAGCTTACGTTGGTCAATTTAATTTCAAGGGATCTGATCAACAAAAAGTTGTAAGTCAATTGTCTGGCGGAGAAAGAAATAGAGTGCATCTTGCAAAGATGTTAAAAGAACAAGGTAATGTTATACTTTTGGATGAGCCCACTAACGACCTTGATGTAGATACATTAAGAGCATTAGAAGAGGCAATTCTTGATTTTTCAGGATGTGTAGTTGTAATTTCACATGATAGGTGGTTTTTAAATAAATTAGCTACACACATTCTCGCTTTTGAGGGTGGTAGTCATGTAGAGTGGTTTGAAGGAAACTATCAAGATTATGAGTTAGACAAAAAAAGGAGATTAGGTGATGAGGCGCTTAATCCAAAACGATTAAAATATAAACCTATCTTGAGGTAATTTAATTATTTCTGGTCATATTATTCAACAATATGTCAAAATTACCTCTATTTTTTCTTAAAATGGATAAGGATTCAGCTTTTTGTGAACTTACTAATGATATACCCTCTATTTCTAGATCAAGAATAAGAAAAGATCCATTTTTGTTTGCTGCTAATTTCCATAAAAGATTTACACTAGGCTTTTTCTTAGCAGGGTCTTCAATTACACCTTTCACATAAATTAGTTTTTTACCACGTCTTTCAGATTTTATTGGTTTATAAGATAATTTTGCTAGAGTGTTTAGATGTTCTTCAATGGAAAGAACTATTTGTTTTAGTAAAGCTACTTTATACTTTTCTCTTTGTATTTCCGAGGCCTTTTTCCAAAAAGTCCCAGTCGTAGCTTTACTCATAAAATCAAGATTAATATATTTTTTAATTAATAACTCAATTTTTAAGGATCTCACATTAGGTTCTAGTTTTATAGTATTAATAGCATGTTTTTGAGCCTCTATAATCATTTGTTGAATAGTAGCTTCACCCATTTCTAAATTATCTGAAAAAGATTTATTAAGATTAACGTTAAAAATTAAAAAAATTAAAAACGTATAATTTAAAAACTTACTTATTTTTTTTCTAATCCAAAAACTTTTCAAACTCAGCATCCAAGTTGTTATTTTTATTTTCAATATATTTTTTACTATAAATTTCATTACGCCTATTTTGTAGATAGAAAGATCTAACTTTTATATAGGGATCAGTTGAAAGATAAATATTATCAATTGTTTTTGACATTTTACTTCTCTTGTCAATCATATTAATAGGAATTTCAGCTAAGTTTATGTCATCAATTGAATTAGAAGATAACTTAGCCATATTTTGTCTGTCCAGGATTGTTCCAGTCAAATCTCTAGTTGTTTTTGGTCCAATAAAAGGCACCATCAAAAAAGGTCCTTCTGAAACATTTAAATTAGCAAGGGTTGATCCAAAGTCTCTTTTTTTAATAACAGTTTCGCCTTTATCTAGATCATAAAAACCTAAGGAAAGCCCATTTAATAGAAACTTAGCTGATGCTAAAATCGTATTCTCCATATCGGTTTGTAAAGCGCTATTAATTATAGTGTTAGGCGCGTCCATCCATTGAAGATGATTGCTAACACCTAATCTAATTTTTGCAGGAACTTGTGTGACATAAGTTTTACTTATTGGTGATAATATTTTCTTATCTACATATTTATTAAATTGAAATACATTTCTATTCATTTTTTCGAATGGATCTTTGTTTTCAGATACATGCTTATTAGAACTAGAGCACCCATTTAAAATAAATGCAGCTGTGATGCATTTTATAAATAAAATTTTATATTTTTTAGTCATTAAATGAACACATATTAATAATTTATGTTAAAAATTTATTATTATTTATTTGTTAATTTTGTACAAGTTAAACCATCAATATGTTAGAAATATGTTAATATTACTCTTTAATTCTTATAAGAAAATATAAAAATAATGACTCAATTTTATAATCATCAAGCATTTCTAGACCTTAATGATTCTCAAAAAGAGGCTGTAAAAAATCTTGATGGTCCTTTATTAGTACTTTCTGGTGCAGGAACAGGAAAAACTAGAGTTCTTACCGCAAGACTTGCAAACTTATTATATAGTAATAAGACTAAGCCATGGAATATTCTTGCTGTAACTTTCACTAATAAAGCTGCAAAAGAAATGAGAACTAGACTTGAAAGTTTAATTGGGCCATCAGCAAATTCGGTGTGGTTAGGTACTTTCCATTCAATAGCATCTAGAATATTGCGAGAAAATGCAGAGATTGTAGGTTTAAATTCAAATTATACAATTATAACTCCAGATGATCAGATCAGGCTTTTAAAACAAATTATGATTGATCAAGATATTGACATTAAAAAGTTTACTCCAAGAGCAATGTCTAATTTAATTAATTCTTGGAAAGATAAAGGTTTTAAACCAGACGACATAAATAAATCAGACAATGATTTCTTTGCTAATGGTAAAGCAATAAATATATATAAAACTTACCAATCAAGATTAGTAACTTTAAATTCTACTGATTTTGGTGATTTACTGTTATATAATTTAACTATATTTTCAGAACATTTAGACATATTACAAAAATATCAATCTAAAATATTATATTTTCTAGTTGATGAATATCAAGACACAAATATTATTCAGTATTTATGGCTTAAATTATTTGCAAATAAATCTCAAAATATTTGTTGTGTAGGGGATGATGATCAATCTATTTATGGTTGGCGTGGTGCACAAGTTGGAAATATTTTAAAATTTGAAAAGGATTATACTTCAGCAAAAGTAATAAAATTAGAAGAAAACTACAGATCAACTGGTCGAATATTAGAAGCTGCTAACAATATCATTGCTAATAATAAAGAGAGGTTAAGTAAAAAACTTAAAACTTCTTCTGGGGATGGAGATAAAATAGATTTAATTTCTGTTTGGGATGGTGTTGAAGAAGCTAAAATAACAAGCTTAGAAATTGAAAATTTAAATTCTCTTGGTTTTAGATATGACCAGATAGCTGTTTTAGTTAGGGCAGGGCACCAAACTAGATATTTTGAAGAGAGATTTGTAGATATTGGTATTCCATATAAAGTAATTGGAGCGAAATTCTACGAACGTTTAGAAATTAGGGATGCTTTGGCTTATATGAGAGTTGTTCAGCAACCTAACGATGACTTAGCTCTAGAAAGAATAATAAACGTTCCAAAAAGAGGATTAGGTACAAATACAACCAGTTTAATACATTCATACGCAAAAAAAAATAATATTTCTTTTTTTTCAGCTTCTCAAGAATTGTTGTTGACTGATGAGTTAAGACCCAATGTAAGAAGAATGTTACATAATTTAATAAATCAATTTATTGACTGGAATAATCTTAACAAAGAGATTTGTCATACAGACTTGGCATTAAAAGTACTAGAAGAATCTGGGTATATAAGTCACTGGCAAAATGAAAATACGATTGAAGGCGAAGGTAGATTAGAAAATTTAAAAGAGTTGATCAATGCTATGAGTGGTTTTGATAATTTATCAGGATTTTTAGAGCATATATCATTAGTTATGGATGGAGATAATGAAGCTGAAGCAGGTGAAGTTTCTTTAATGACTTTACATGCAGCAAAGGGACTTGAATTTGAGGCTGTTTTTCTTCCTGGGTGGGAAGAGGGTATTTTCCCAAGTCAGAGATCTATTGACGAATTAGGCTTATCAGGCTTGGAAGAAGAAAGAAGGTTAGCTTATGTAGGAATTACGCGTGCAAAAAAAAGACTTTTTATAACCTTTGCGGCAAATAGGCAAATTCATGGTTTATGGCAAGGATCAATTCCGTCAAGATTTATAAGTGAATTACCAAAAAAGATTATTAATGAAAATATCGAAGGTAATCTTGGAGCAAATGTATCTAGCTATAATCAAATTGATTTTGACTTATCATCAAACAATTCTTCATATGGGCCAGGATTTATTAGAGCAAAACAGAACGGTATCAAAAGTCTTAATGTTTATAAAAATCCTAAATTTGAAAAGAGTCTATCCGACTCTAATTTAAACCTTAGTGTTGGCCAAAGAGTTTTTCATCAAAAATTTGGTATGGGTCTTATTATTTCCTCA
>CACBMD010000009.1 GCA_902539895.1 uncultured SAR116 cluster alpha proteobacterium | reverse complement strand
TATCACTTACAATAGATCTTAATACAGATAATAAAATTATATCTTGTTTTCCACTTTTTGAAGGAAATATAGTTTTAGCACTTGAGTCAGGTCATGGTTTTAAAATTAATACTTCAAATATTGTTGCACAGACAAAATCTGGAAAACAAATATTAAATGCCAAAAGTGATAATAAAGCAAAAATATGTAAAATAATTCAAGGAGATACTATTGCTGTTGTTGGAAATAATAGAAAACTATTAGTATATCCTATAGATGAAGTACCAGAATTAAATAAAGGTAAAGGTGTCATACTTCAAAGGTATAAAGATGGTACATTGTCTGATATCACTACATTTAATAAAGCAGATGGAATTGTTTGGAAAATGACTGGTGGACGTCAGAGAACAGAAAAAGATTTATTAACTTGGCAAGGTAAAAGAGGAGGTGCTGGTAGGATGGTACCTAATGGATTTCCAAGGCCACCAATTTTTAATTAAAATTTACTTTCACATATTATATTATCTTAAGACTGATCAATATTTATGCATATTTATTCAAGAAAATTTAATTTTAAATAATTAAATAAATTTCTTTAAATTAAGTTTAAATTTGTGTACTAATGATACATACAATTTCAAGTCTTAAACAACAACACTAAATATAGGGAGGCGTTTTATGAAACGTAGAGATTTTATTAGTAAAGCAGGTGTGGGCGTTGTAGCAGGTGTTGCTGGAGCTTCTACACTATCAGCTCCTGCTATAGCGGGAGGTCATAAAGAGATTAATATTGTGTCAACTTGGCCAAGAGATTTTCCTGGTTTAGGTTTATCAGCACAAAGATTATCAGCTAGAATTACTGAACTATCGAAAGGTAAGTTAAAAGTTAATTATTTTGCTGCCGGTGAAAAAGTTGGTGCTTTTGACGTTTTTGATGAAGTTGCATCTGGAAATTCCGAAGCTTATATAGCTGCTGACTATTATTGGAAAGGTAAACATCCAGGCTTTGCATATTTTACTTCAGTTCCATTTGGTATGACAACAGTTGAGTGGAATGCTTGGATTAAATTTGGTGGAGGTCAAGAGCTATGGGACGAAATGTCAGGTGAGTTTGGCCTTAAAGCTCTTCCATGTGGTGGAACAGGTACACAAGCCGGTGGATGGTTCAACAAAGAGATAAATTCTAGCGAAGACTTAAAGGGCCTAAAAATGAGAATTCCGGGATTAGGTGGTACAGTTATGTCAAAATTAGGTGCTTCTCCTGTATCTTTACCAGGTGGTCAAATTTATGAGAATCTCGTATCAGGTTCCATTGATGCAACTGAATGGGTTGGGCCTTATAATGATTATTTCTTAAAATTTTATGAAGCTGCAAAGTATTACTACACAGGTGGTATGCATGAGCCTGGTTCTTGCTTAGCTATGGCTTTTAATGGAAGTTTTTGGGGAAAATTGACTGATAACGAAAAGGCTCTTATAACAGCTGCTTCTATGGAAGAGCATGCTGCTCAGTATGAAGAAACATGTGCTAAAAATGGTGAATATTTAGCTAAGTTAATCAATGAACACGGTGTCAAAGTTAGGGCATTTAATGATGACGTATGGGATTCTTTCGGTGAAGCGTCAGCAGAAGTTTTTGAAGAAACAAGAAACCATTCTGCCTTAGCTAAAAAGATAGATACTGCATATCAAGCTTTCATGAAAGAGTGTGGTGGCATGATGGCTAAATTTGAAATATCATATGTTAACCAAAGAAACAGAGTTTTAGGACTTTCTTAAAACAAATTATGGGAGCCAGTTTTCTGGCTCCTAACTTCATTTAATGGAAAATAAAATTTATAATTATTATCGATTATTTGGCTGGTCTATTATAGTAGCCGTATTTGCTTTTTTAGTAAATAATGTTCTGCAATTAAGCTTTGATTTTCAAAGTATATTTTCCGTTGATAATAAGTTTTCAACTACTTCAATTGTTGAATTTACAGTATATTTACTTAGTTTCATAATATCATTGATATTAATGTTAAAATTAAATGATAAACCTCTAAGGTATGATTCGAAAATATTGCATAATTTTAATGTTTATATAATTCGATCATGTTTTTGGGTTATTTTTTTAGTTGGTTTAGTAGATATCACTATATCTTTCTTAAGAGTAGAGAAACTATTTGAACTTTTTTTAAGTAAGGAATTAACAAGTCAATTTACTCGTCCAGTTTTTGTGGGTTCTTTTATTCATGTTCCTTTAATAATTATAGGTTTTATTATAGGAATGTTTACTAGAACTCTTGGTTTTCAGTGGTTATCTTTATTAATAGTTGCAAGTGAACTTGTAATAGTAATAACCAGATTTATTTTTTCTTATGAGCAAACATTTATGGGTGATCTTGTTCGTTATTGGTACGCTGGTTTATTTTTGTTTGCATCAGCATATACGCTTTATGATGAGGGCCATGTAAGGGTTGACATTCTATATCAAGGATTAAAAGACAAAACTAAAGGATTAGTTAATTCTATAGGATCAATAACGCTTGGAGTTTCTACATCTTTAACAATTATTTTTATAGGTTTCCACGGGAAACAATCAATAATTAATAGTCCAGTATTAAACTTTGAAATAACCCAGCAAGGAACCGTAGGTATGTTTATCAAATATCACCTCGCATTATTTTTAGGCATTTTTGGTTTAACAATGCTTATTCAATTTATAAGTTACTTTTTTGAGTCACTGGCTGATTATTATGGTGAAAAAGGAAAAAGAGTAATTGAAAGTCAGATTGGTCATTAATTTATGGAATTAATTTTTTTATTATTGTTAATAATTTTAATGGCAATTTCTCTAGGTTCAGGTTTTCCTGTAGCCTTTGCTCTTCCAGGTTCCGCAATTATATCTATAGGTGTCGCTGCATTTTTTGGATATTTGCTTGAAAACAATGCAGATGCTTATTTCTTTTCTGGTGGACCATCTGAATGGTTATCAGCTGGTGTTACTAACCTTAGAGGAGTATATTGGGAGGTTGAAAGAGATACCCTTATAGCAATACCTTTGTTTATTTTCATGGGTCTAATGCTTCAAAGATCTAAAATTGCTGAGGACTTACTTGTGACTATGGCTCAGCTCTTTGGTCCGGTTAGGGGCGGACTAGGAATTTCCGTAGTATTTGTAGGTGCATTATTAGCTGCAACCACTGGAATAGTAGGTGCAACAGTTGTGGCTATGGGATTAATATCTTTACCAGCAATGCTTCGGAATAAATACTCTGCACCTCTTGCTACTGGAACAATAGCGGCATCTGGAACCTTAGGACAAATAATTCCTCCTTCAATCGTTCTGATAATTTTAGCTGATCAGCTTGCGACAGCATCCGATCAAGCAGGAACAATGCGCAAAGCCTTGTATAAAGAAGCAACAGGTCAAATATCAATGCCTTCGATATTTGACGTTACTTCAACTAGTGCTGGAGAAATGTTTTTAGGAGCTTTTCTTCCTGGTATTTTACTAGTGGGGATATACATGCTTTTTATTTTATTACTTGCATTTGTATCACCTAAAAGTGCTCCTTCTGTTCCATATAAAGGTAAAATGGATAAAAAATTCTGGTTAAATGTAATGTTGATTTTAATACCTCCATTAACATTAATTATATTAGTCTTGGGTTCAATTATTACTGGAATTGCAACAGTAAATCAGGCAGGAGCTATAGGCGCTGCTGGTGCTATAATTATGGCGGGCTATAGACAAACTGAAGGTTTAAAATCTTCATTATATCCAGCTTTTTTAGTTCTTATTTCTATATTGTTATTAGCTTATGCAGTTGGTAATTACACCATGAATGTTAAATTGATAAATACCTATGAAGATAAAATTGGAATATTTATCGGCGTTATTGGTTCAACTCTACTTTTAATTGCTCTTATTTGGAGTAGTTGGAGATTATTTAAATTTAACAATACCATGCAGGGTGTAATGATGGAAACAGCAAAAACTACTTCTTTAGTTTTTATAATCCTCTTAGGAGCTGCAATGCTTACAGCTGCTTTTAGAGCATTTGGAGGAGAAGAACTTGTAAAAGAATATTTAAATTCTTTACCTGGTGGTTTTTGGTCAAAATTTATAATTGTGATGTTAGTAATTTTTATATTGGGTTTTTTCCTTGATTTTATTGAAATTGCAGTTGTTGTAGTACCAATTGTTGCTCCAATCTTGCTTGCTGACCCGTCAGCAAATATAACCGCTGTATGGTTAGGGGTTATGATTGGTTTAAACATTCAGACTTCTTTTTTAACTCCTCCTTTTGGTTTTGCTTTATTTTACTTGAGAGGTGTTGCTTCAAAAGCAGTTAAGACTATTCAAATGTATAAAGGTGTGGTTCCATTTATAACCCTCCAATTGATAGCTTTAGCAGTGGTAGGCTCATACCCGTTTTTAGTAAATTATTTACCAAATAGACTAAATTTTCTTTCTGAGACATCTCCTCCTCCTAAGAACCCAAAATTACAATTGTGTACAGAAAAATATATGAAAAATAACATGTTAAATTCAAATAGTTTAACAAATGCATCACTTATAAATTTATCTAAAGCAGATTTTTCATCAATGCCCAAAAAATATAAGAATACAATTACAAACTCTATAAGTACAATCGAAGGTGGATTTTTGAACCTAAATAAAGCATTTGAAATTGATTCAAAAATACAAAATCAAGCAAAAGACTATTTACCACTTTTAAAAGTAGTAAGAAATAAAGAAAAAAATATTAAAGAGCTTAAATCATTAATTAAAACTAATGAAACTCTTATTTCTAGAGCTGAAAAAAATGATAAACAAAAAATTTCATTATTAAATTCAGAGGTTGAAAAATTAAAAAATGATATTCAAATAGAAATGCAAGGATACCCAAAAAATTGGGCAGATACATACAAAAATTTTCAGAAATTAATAAAAGAAGAAAATTCAAATCGAATAAAATACAGAAGAGCAATGGATAATTCTTATGATGAAATGTCAACATTGCTTAACATTTTATTATCAAGAACTGAATTTTATACATTTAGAGATGAGTTTGAGAAATTCAGTAAAATTTTAGAGACAAATGAGCCTAAAACTTTGTCCAAAGAAATAAAAGTATTTTCAAAAAAGATTTCACGTTTACCTGATAATTCAAGAATTACATCCAAACTTTCTAAAGTGTCTAGGAACTTAAAAAAGAAAAAAGTAAATTATGAAAAAGTACTAAAAGATTTTAATAAATCTTTTGGTGAGTATGAAAAAAAATATAGTGATCTCAAAAAAATTGATAATAAAGTAATCGACGCCTTGTCATTATTTATTGATAGTACTAAATTTACAATAGGATTAAGACAACAGCAAAAAATTCCAAAAGATATTGCTTTATTTTTGGCAGGATGTAGATCTGATCACCGTGATTTGTCCTTATACTTTTGATAGGCATTTTTATGCTTTCTTCTAAACTTACTTATAACTATATGATGATTGCTCCCCATCATTTAGCAACAAAAACTGGTTCTGATATTTTAAAAGAAGGTGGTAATGTTGTTGAAGCTATGATTGCTTCTGCTGCAATGATATCAGTTGTATATCCTCATATGAATTCTATGGGTGGTGATAATTTCTGGTTAATTTCTGACAAAAATAAAAATGTTCATGCAATTGATTCCTGTGGACCAGCGTCTAATAATATAAATATAGATTTTTATAAAAAACTAGGTTTTAACTCTATTCCATCACGAGGAGCATTGTCGGCTTTAACTGTTCCAGGCGCTGTTGCAGGTTGGAAACTGGCATATGATTTTAGTGTTAAAAATTTAGGGGGTAAAATTCCAATAAGTAGACTTTTGTTTGATGCGGAACAAGCTGCTAAAGAAGGAGTTGCTGTAACTAATACTCTAAGAAATAATTTAAAATCAAAATTAAATCAGCTTGTTGATCTTGAAGGTTTCAAAGACGTTTATTTAAAAAATAGCAAAATTCCAAATGTTGGAGATAGATTAATTATTCCAAATTTATCGAATACTTTTTCCTGCCTTATAAAAAATGGATTAGAGGACTTTTATTCAGGTGAAGTCTTTAGTAAAATCATTTCTGATTTAAATAATTTAGGATCTCCATTAAATTCGAACGATTTTAAAAATTATAAAGCAACTTTTGTAGATCCCTTAGAATTAAAAATTAAAGATGCTAAATTATTTAACTTACCACCACCTACTCAAGGATTAGCATCTATATTAATTTTAGGATTACTAGATGAATTATCAATTACTTGCAAAAATGATGTTGAATTAATCCATAATATTGTTGAGATAACAAAAACAGTTTTTAAGATAAGAGATAAATATATTTCTGATCCGAGGTATATGAGCTTTCATGGTAGCGAATTTTTAACAAAAGATTTTATTAAAAAATTAGCTAAGGAAATTAATTTTGAAAAAGCTACACCTTGGCCTGAATCTACTCCAGGTGGAGACACAGTTTGGTTAGGTGCCACAGATATATATGGAAATACTATAAGTTTTATACAAAGTATTTATTGGGAGTTTGGTTCAGGTTTAGTTTTACCTAATACTGGTATTACAATGCAAAATAGAGGAGTTAGCTTTTCTCTTGATCCAACAAATCATAATCATTTATTACCTGGTAGAAAACCATTTCATACAATTCAACCAGCATTAGCTCACTTTGATGATGGTAGGGTAATGTCATATGGGACTATGGGTGGTGAAGGGCAACCACAGACACAAGCTGCAATTTTTTATAGATATAATGTTCAAAATTTAAATCTGCAGAATTCAGTTAACGAACCAAGATGGCTATTAGGAAAAACATGGGGGGATGAAACAACTTCATTAAAAATTGAAGAACGTTTTTCTGCCGATACTTTTGATAAATTAAAATCTATGGGTCATATCGTCGAAAAGGTGGGAGCATATGAAGAAATAATGGGTCATGCTGGAGCTTTAGTGTGTTATCCTAATGGTCTTAAAGAAGGAGGCTATGATTTAAGAAGTGATGGCTCAGCTATTGGGGGATAAAGTTAAAAATTTTCCCAATCATTATTGTTTAATATTTGTCCTGGCTTAAACCTGGATTTGTATGACATGCTGGATAGTTCTTCAATATAATAACCAAGGTACAAATATTCATATTTTTTTCTTTTCCCATACAATAAGCATTTTATGATCATATAGTTTCCTAGGCCAAATTTACTAAATTTTGGGTCAAAAAAACTATAAACAGCTGATAAGTTTTTTTTATCAACATCTAAAAGAATAACCCCTATTAGATTTTTAGATTTATCTCTAAATTCTAAGAGTGAAGTTTTTATTGGTGATTTTTCAATCATTGACATAAATTCGTCTTCATCCATATCTGACATAGTTCCACCAGTGTGTCTTTCTAATTGATACTTTTTAAAAAGTTCAAAATGTTCTTTAGTTGAGATGTTCTTTACTAGCTTAAAACTAAAGTTTTCAAAATTCTTGGAAACTCTTTTTAAACTTTTTGTTATTTTAAAATTTTGTATATCTACTCTATAAGATTTACAGGCGCTACAATTATCACATACAGGCTTGTACATCCAATTTTCAACTCTTCTAAAACCATTTATTGAGAGCTCTTCATATATACTATTATTGTAAGAGATATCCGTAGCTATTCTTTTTTCAACTTTTCCCTTTAAATATGGACATGAGGTTGCTTTTGTAAGCATGTAAATAGGTTGCTCTAGAACGTTTTTAGGTTTTATATCAATCATAATTTTAAATACGACCTGTTTGCTAATTTTTACAAAGTTTTATTAATTAATTTTTTTGCGACAAATGGAGCAAAATAAGTTATTATTCCATCACATCCAGCTCTTTTAAAACACATCATGGTTTCAAATATAATCTTTTCTTCATCAAACCAGCCATTTTGAATTGCACCTTTTATCATTGAATACTCTCCAGATACTTGATAGGCAATAACAGGAAAATTAAACTCATTTTTTGCTTTACTAATAATATCTAAATAAGGCATTCCTGGTTTAATTATTATCATGTCTGCCCCTTCATTAATATCAAGTCTAATTTCTCTCAATGCTTCTGCTGAATTTGCTGGGTCCATTTGATAACTTTTTTTTGATTTTTTTGATAAATTAACCGCCGAACCTACGGCATCCCTAAAGGGGCCATAAAATGATGATGCATATTTAGCAGCATATGACATTATTTGAACGTTAATAAGACCAAGCTCATCTAAAGTATCTCTAATAGCTCCAACTCTTCCATCCATCATATCACTAGGCGCTATAATATCACATCCAGCCTCTGCTTGTACAATAGCCTGTTTGCATAGAATATCTATTGTTAAGTCATTATCAATTTGATCTTCTTTTATTATACCATCATGTCCATGATCTGTATAAGGATCTAGAGCAACATCAGTTATAACACCTAGTTTAGGGTTAACTTTTTTAGAAATCTTAATAGCCTTGCATATTAAATTATTTTTATTTAGAGCCTCTTTACCATCAGGTGTTTTTAATTTATTTTCAATTTTTGGAAATAATGCAATTGCAGGAATATTTAAAGAAGAAATATATTCAATTTCTTTGTAAAGCAAATCTAAAGAATATCGATAAATTCCAGGCATGGAACTTATTTCTTCTTTCATATTTGATCCATAAGTAATAAAAATTGGATAAATTAAATCGTTTAATGACAATTTATTTTCAGACATAAGTTTTCTAGAAAATTCTGATAAACGATTTCTTCTCATTCTTACTCTTGGAAAACTATTTATAGAAAATTGTTTATTTGGCCATTGTTTCATGTTGATGTCCTGTTAATAATTACATAAGTTGTAACTTATACTGGTATAAACTATCAATCAAATTAGTTTTAATTTAATTTTAAATATAACCTACTAGGAAACAAATATAATGTTATTAACAAGATTTTTTCTTCCTGTTTTAAAAGAAAATCCAAAAGAAGCTGAAATTATTTCACACATTTATATGCTTAGAGCTGGCATGATACAACAATCAGCTTCTGGGATTTATTCCTGGTTACCCCTTGGTAAAATTGTTTTAGAAAAAATCACAGAAATTTGTAAACATGAAATGATAAAAGCAGGTGCTAATGAGATTTTAATGCCTACACTTCAATCTGCTGAGCTCTGGAAAGAATCTGGAAGATACGATGATTATGGTAAAGAAATGCTTCGTATTAAAGATAGAAATAATAGAAATTTATTGTATGGGCCAACAAATGAAGAGCTAGTAACAGAAATATTTAGAACTCACGTAAATAGTTATAAAGAATTACCATTAAATCTTTTTCACATTCAATGGAAATTTAGAGATGAGCTGCGACCTAGATTTGGTGTTATGAGAGGAAGAGAATTTTTAATGAAAGATGCATATTCATTTGATATTGACTACAACAATTCCATTAAATCATACAATATAATGTTCATAGCTTATATGCAGTTATTTAAAAAAATGGGTTTAAAAGCAATACCAATGAAAGCAGACACTGGCCCAATTGGAGGAGATTTAAGTCATGAATTTATTATTTTAGCTGATACTGGTGAAAGTGAAGTTTACGTAGATAAACAATTATTAAATATTGAAGGTTCATTTTTGAACATTAATTATAATGACGATCTTCAAGAAGAAGTAAATAAATTTACCTCTCTATATGCTGCAACAGAAGAGAAGCACGATGTGAATAACTTTGATAATAAAAATAGTACCTTAATTAAAACTAGAGGTATTGAGGTAGGTCATATTTTTCATTTTGGACAAAAATATTCTTTGCCAATGAGAGCTACAATATTAGATAGAGAGGGAGAGAATGTTCCAGTTTTCATGGGTTCATATGGTGTGGGCCTATCAAGGTTAGTGGGTGCTGTTATTGAAGCAAATCATGATCAAAAAGGTATAATTTGGCCCAAAGAAGTAACCCCTTGGGATTATAACATAATTAATTTAAAATGTGGTGATGTTGATTGTGATAAAATTTGTACAGAATTATATATTGCTATGAATAATAATGCATTAAAAGTATTGTATGATGATACTGATGAAAGGGCTGGCGCCAAACTCGCAAGAGCAGATTTAATTGGTTTGCCATATCAAATTATAATTGGTCCGAAGGGAATAAAAGATCAATTATATGATTTAAAGTGTAGGAAAAGTGGAGATATCTCTAGATTATCGTACGATGAGCTACTGAATTTTGTTCAAACTAATCAATGAAGCATATGAGTAATTTTATTTTTAATGAAACTGAAAGAACTATCGCCTTAAGGTATATTAAATCTAGACGAGTTGAGGGTTTTATCTCAGTTTCAGCCTGGTTTTCTCTTGTTGGAATTGTTTTAGGTGTAGCTACTTTAATTGTAGTAATGTCCGTGATGAATGGTTTTCGAACAGAATTAGTTGATAGAATATTAGGAATAAATGGTCATTTAATCGTTTATAAAAAAAATGGATTATCAATTGAAAATTATAATAAAATATTAAGTCAAATTTCAGACACACAAAATGTTGTTGCTGTCACGCCGTATTTGGAAGGACAAGCTCTTGCCAAAACTAAGAATTCTATCTCAGGAATTATTATTAGAGGTACAAAATGGTCAGATCTACCTGCTAAAAAATTATTATGGAAGTCTCTTGATAATACTACTATTGATAATTTCAAATTAAAACAAAATATAATACTAGGATATAGGCTTGCTCAAAGATTAAATTTAAGAGTAGGTGATTATATATCGCTTATTTCTCCGAATGTTATGGAGACTGCGATAGGCGTATTGCCTATTAAACAAAACTTTATGGTTGGTGGTTTTTTTGATGTTGGCATGTATGAATATGATAATAACTTTATTTTTATACCATGGGAAAAAGCTGAAAAATTTCTATCAACAAAAAAAATTGCTCATGGCATTGAAATTTTTTTAGATAATTCAAAAACAACTCAAAATGTTTATGATGATTTAATTTCTAAATTAGATGAAAATTTGACAATAATTGATTGGAAAAAAAGAAACTCATCTTTTATGAATGCTCTTGATGTAGAAAAAAACGTAATGTTTGTGATATTGACGTTAATAATTCTTGTGGCAACCTTTAATATAATATCATCCATGATAATGCTAGTTCAAACAAAAAAGTCTGATATTGCTCTTATGAGAACAATGGGTGCTTCTAAACATTTTATTATAAGAATTTTTATGTTAACAGGTTCTATAATTGGTATTGTTGGTACAATTATAGGAGCAATTTTAGGCACTATTGTATCTATTAATATTGAAACAATCAGAAATTTTATATCATCTCTTGTTGGACAAGAATTATTCTCTCCTCAGATTTATTTTTTATCTACATTACCTTCAAATATAAATTTCAATGAAGTTTTAATTGTTATGGGGTTATCTATTTCTCTAACTTTAATAGCAAGCATGTTTCCTGCTTGGAAAGCATCAAAAATATCTCCGGCTGAGGCATTGCGATATGAATAATGTTTTAGATAATAAATATTTATTAATTTTAAAGAATATTTCTCATATTTATAATCAAGAATCACAAAAGATTAGAGTTTTAAATAACGTAAATATTAAAGTTATGAAGGGTGAAATGATTTCTTTAATTGGACCTAGTGGAACTGGAAAATCAACATTATTAAATATCGCAGGTTTGCTTGAAAAACCCACATTTGGTTCAATTAGTTTAAATGGACATGATTGTACAAAATTAAGTGAAGACAGTAAAACATTTATAAGAGGGGCTGAGGTTGGATTTATCTTTCAGTCACATCGTCTTTTTCAAGAATTTTCTGCTCTAGAGAATGTTATGTTACCACAACTAATTATGGGTAAATCTAAAATTGAAGCAGAAAAAAAATCCAAAGAAATTTTATCAGCTCTTGGTTTGAAGAATAGACTTGAATTTAGGCCTGCAAAGTTATCTGGTGGAGAGGCTCAAAGAGTTGCTATTGCAAGAGCATTGTCTAATTCTCCTAATTTAATCTTAGCTGACGAACCTACAGGAAATTTGGATGCTATTAGTGCTAAAAACGTATTTGAAATTTTATACGAATTAGTTAAGTCATTAGACATAAGTTGTATTTTTGCTACCCATAATAGTAATTTAGCAAATCTAATGGACAGAAAATTAGTTTTAAAAAATGGTTCTGTTTCCGATGAATAATTTTAAAATTAAATTTTAAAAATGAAAAATTTATTTATTCACTTACGATTACACTCAAATTTTTCTCTTGCTGAAGGAATGTTATCCTTCGAGGATTTATCAAAGTTTTGTGTTGAAAATAACCAACCAGCAATAGCAATTACTGATACAAACAATCTTTTTGGAGCTTTAGAATTTTCTTTAAAAATGACTACTTTTGGCATCCAACCTATAATTGGAATTCAAGTGAATATTAGTCAAAATGGGAAAGATGATAAAGATACTGGAGAAGTTGTTTTACTAGCTAAAAATGAAATAGGTTATAGAAATTTACTTTTTTTAACTAATTCGTTTTCAAGTAATGAAAATTATGAAAAGTTTATAGATGGAGTTAAATTAGAAAAATATAGAGATGGACTTTTACTTCTAACTGGGGGTATTGAAAATGGTTTTTTGGGAAAACCAGCTTCTTTAAATAACATAAAATTAGTAAAAGAGCGTTTAAAATATTTAAAAAATATTTTTAATGATAATTTGTATGTTGAGCTCCAGAGACATGGTATTAAAAGCCAATTAATTGCTGAAAAAAATTTAACAGATCTTGCATATGAATATGATATTCCTTTAGTGGCAACAAACGATTGTTTTTTTCAAAATGAAGATAAATTTGAAGCCCATCAGGTACTAACCTGTATTGATAAGGGGCTTACAATTTCATCTGATAATAGAAGAATACTTACTAAAGAACATTATCTAAAAGACCCCGAATTAATGATATCATTATTTAAAGATATTCCTGAAGCTATTGAAAATACTATAATTATTGCTAAAAGATGTTCTTTCTTTTTAAAAGAAATAAATCCTATATTGCCAAAATATCCTGGTTTAGAAAATATTTCCGAAGCTGATTATCTCTCAAAAATATCTTTTAAAGGTTTGATTGAAAGATTTAATTTATCAACAACTAAATTTTCTGATGATGAAAAAAATGCTTATAAATATCGTCTTAATAAAGAACTTAAAATTATTAATGAGATGGGTTTTGCAGGTTATTTTTTAATTGTTTACGATTTTATAAAATGGTCAAAAGAAAATGATATTCCAGTCGGTCCTGGTCGTGGATCTGGGGCAGGATCGATAGTCGCTTGGTCATTGAATATCACAGACCTTGATCCAATAAAATGGGGTTTGTTGTTTGAACGTTTTCTAAATCCAGAACGAATTTCAATGCCTGATTTTGATATTGATTTTTGTCAAGATAGAAGAGAGGAAGTGATTGACTATGTTAGAAATAGATATGGAAAAGATAAGGTTGCTCAAATAATTACTTTTGGAAGTCTTCAAGCAAAAGCAGCTATTAGAGATGTTGGAAGAGTATTAGAGATGCCTTATGGTCAAGTGGATAAAATTGCAAAATTAATACCTTTTATTCCTTCTAAACCAATTACAATTCAAGAAGCTATTGATATGAATGATGTACTTAAGAACGAAATATTTGAAAATGAACAAGTACAAAATTTAATTGAAACTGCTATTAATGTTGAAGGTTTAAATAGGCATGCTTCCACACATGCAGCAGGCTTGGTCATTGGAGATAAGCCACTTCATGAATTACTTCCATTATACAAGTTTAATGAGGATGAAATTCCTGCCACACAATTTAATATGAAATTTGTTGAAAAAGCTGGGCTTGTAAAATTTGATTTTCTTGGCTTAAAAACATTAACTGTTCTTTCTAAAGCTGAGGCTTTAATAAAGCTTAAAGATAAAAATTTTAATCTTAGTAAAATTTTATTAAATGATAAAAAAACATATGAAATGTTATCAACTGGCTCTACCACCGGTATATTTCAGTTAGAATCTACTGGAATGAAAGATGTTTTAATTGGGTTAAAACCTGACAGATTTGAGGATATAATAGCCGTAGTGTCGTTATATAGACCAGGTCCAATGGAAAATATTCCAAGTTATATAAATAGGAAACATGGCAAAGAAAATATAGTTTATATGCATCCTTCTTTAGAAACTATTTTAGAAGAAACATATGGAATATTTATCTATCAAGAGCAAGTTTTAAGAGCTGCACAAATATTAGCTGATTTTTCACTGGCTAAAGCGGATATTTTAAGAAGAGCGATGGGTAAAAAAGACAAAGCAGAAATGGCTGAACAAAAATATTTTTTTTTAAACGGCACAAAAAAAAGAGGAATTAGTGTAGAAAAAGCAAATGAAATTTTTGATCAAATTGCCGCTTTTGCTGGATATGGTTTTAATAAATCACATGCTGCTGCTTATGCTTTAATTGCCTACCAAACTGCATGGTTGAAAACAAATTATATATACGAATTTTTTGTTTCAATGATGACTGTAGAAAATAATAATACTGAAAAATTATCTTTATTTGTAGAGGATGCAAAAAAACTAGGTTTGAAAATATTACAACCATGTATCAATAAAAGTAGTTATGAGTTTATTATTGAACATATTTCTTCTAGTGAATTTGGTATTAGATACTCATTATCTTCCATAAAAAATGTTGGAACTGATGCTATTAAAAAAGTTGTGCAGATTAGAGATGAAGATGGTGAATTTCAAAATATTGATGATTTTTTAAATAGGATGCCTTACGGTTTAATAACAAAAAAATCATTTGAAAGTCTTATAAAATCTGGAGCTTTTGATATGATTGAAACTAATAGGAATAAATTATACAAATCTATAGATTTGATGTTGAACTATTCTCATTCAATAGAAAAAGAAAAAGCCTCTCAGCAATCAAATCTTTTCAATAATAATGAATCTAACAAGTTACTTATAAATCTTCAAGATGCTACAGATTGGAGTTTTCAAGAAAGTATAAATAATGAATTTTTATCTCTTGGATTATATTTGTCAGCTCATCCATTAGATTGTTATTCAAACATTTTGTCAAAAATGAATGTGAGAAGAAGTATTGAAATACTTAACGAACCTGAAAAATATATCAAACAAAATTTAAAGTTATGTGGTCTGATTTCTAAAATTCAAAAAAGACAATCTCCTAGAGGTAGATGGTTATCAATACAGTTAAATGATTTAAGTGGTTCCTTGGAGATAAATATATTTTCAGATATATTGCTTAAATATGAAGATTATTTAATAGAAAAAAATCTTGTTTTAATTGATGCTGAAATTAAAAATGAAAATAATCAAATCTCTAGAATTATTGCTAAAAGGATATATTTGTTGAATGATTATATCTCTGATAACAAATATAATATTACCTTATTTACAAATACTAACAAATTTCTAGATAAACTTATTCCATTAATAAAAATTTTAGAAGTTGGACATTCATCTATTTTTATTAATAGTTCAAATAAAGAACAGCAGGTTGAAATTAAAATTAGAGAAAATGTAAAATTATCATCTAAATTTATTAATGATCTGTCAACAATAAGTGGAATTGATCACTTCAAATTTTCATGATTTTCTATTAATTTTAAAACTTGCAAAATTAATGAAAGTAATCTAAGAGATAAAAATCTTGTGTAATGTTTGGTTTTTAAGCCATCCGGTGTTCGTAAACATTACTTTAACATTAACCGGTAAAAGGATAAATTATGTCAATACCTACGTTTACAATGCGTCAGTTGCTTGAAGCTGGGGTACATTTTGGGCATCATACTAGAAGATGGAACCCAAAAATGTCACCATACATATTTGGCAAAAGAAATAGCATTCATATCATCAATTTAGAAAAAACTGTTCCTATGCTATATGAAGCATTAGAAGCGGTGCAATCAATTGCTAAAAATGGAGGGAAATTCCTATTTGTTGGAACAAAACGTTCTGCTTCAGATTTAATTGCACAAGCAGCAACCAACTGTGGACAATATTATGTAAATCATAGATGGTTAGGTGGCATGTTAACGAATTGGGAGACCGTGTCTAAATCTATAAAAAAACTTAAAAATTTAGAAGATAGAATGTCATCTGGGGAAATTAATAATTTAACCAAGAAAGAAAGACTTAATATAGAAAGGCAAAAGGAAAAGCTAGATTTAACCCTAGGTGGGATCAAAGACATGAATGGTATTCCAGACGCATTATTTGTAATAGATACAAATAAAGAGGCTATTGCAGTTTTGGAAGCCAATAACCTGAAAATACCAGTTATTGCCATATGTGACACTAATACCAATCCATCTAATGTAGATTACCCTATACCTGGTAATGACGATGCATTAAGAGCAATCTCTTTATATTGTGATTTAATTGCTGCTTCTGTTTTGAAGGGATTAGAGACTAATTTAGAGGAAAGTGGTGTTGACATTGGTGAGACAGAAGATTTAGCAGAAGAAAAAATAATAGATGATGTTCCAACTGAAGATAATGTGCAGGAGGTTATTACTAGTAAGGATGCTGAAAATAACGATAATATTAATTTAAGCACTTCTACTGAAGAAGTTCAAAATGAAGATAGCCCAATCAAAAATGATTAAATAAAATATATAAACTAATATAAATTTGATAGTACCTATTATAAATTAGAAAGGAAAAAAAATGACTTTGTCAGCATCAATGGTTAAAGAATTAAGAGAAAAAAGTGGTGCAGGCATGATGGACTGTAAAAAAGCTTTAGTTGAATCTAATGGAAACATGGAAGACGCAATTGATTGGCTTAGAAAACAAGGCTTGTCTGCTGTAGCAAAAAAGTCCAACAGAGTTGCAGCTGAAGGCTTAATAGGCATAAGTACAAGTGAAGTTAAAGGAGCAATCGTAGAGATAAACTCCGAAACAGACTTTGTAGCAAGAAATGAATTATTCCAAAATTTTGTTAAAAATTGTAGTAATTTAGTTCTTTCAAACAATTCTGACATTAACGCTCTAAAAAAATTACCTTTTCCCGATACAGATAGATCTGTAGATCAAGAACTAAATAACAACATTGCTACTATTGGCGAGAATATGAATATAAGAAGAGTAGAATATCTTGAGGTATCAGAGGGAGTTATAGCTTCATATATACATAATAAAATTGCAGAGGATCTTGGAAAATTAGGAGTAATTGTAGCTATTGAGTCTCAAGCTAAACAAAGTCAATTATTAGATGTAGGTAAACAAATTGCTATGCATATAGCAGCTACTTCTCCTAAAGCTCTAAATATTGATGATCTTGATAGCGATTTAGTGAAAAGAGAAAAAGAAGTTTTAATTGATCAAGCAATGTCAACTGGAAAGCCTAAAGAAATTGCAGAAAAAATGGTCCAAGGGAGACTACAAAAATTTTTTCAAGAAGTTGTTTTAAATGAACAAGTTTCAGTAATTGATGGTGAAACTAAAATCAAAGATGTTATAAAGAGATTATCTGATGATCTTGGAACTGAAGTTAAAATTAAGGATTTTAAAATATTAAAATTAGGTGAAGGCATTGAAGTGGCTGAAAATGATTTTGCAGCTGAAGTTGCAGCGACAGCTGGTATAAAGTGATAAAAATAAAATTTCAGGAATAGTTTTGAATAATTTTAAATGGAAAAAAATTCTTCTCAAAATATCTGGTGAGTCTCTTATGGGAGAAGATTCTTTTGGTATAAACTCTTCAGTTGTAAAGTCATTTGCAAATCAAATTCATGAGGTTGTTAAATTAGGTGTTCAGTTATGTATAGTAGTGGGTGGTGGTAATATTTATAGAGGTATTTCAAATGCTCAAAACGGTATGGACAGAGCTACTGGAGATTACATGGGTATGCTGGCTACTGTTATGAACAGCTTAGCAATTCAAAATGCTATGGAAAAAATTGGAATTCAAACAAGAGTCCAATCAGCTTTGCCTATTTCTGCAGTTTGTGAGCAATATATTAGAAGAAGAGCAAAGAGGCATATGGAAAAAGGTAGGGTAGTGATTTTTGCTGCTGGAACTGGCAACCCGTATTTTACAACAGATACAGCAGCCGCTCTCAGAGCTTCGGAAATGAATTGCGATGCAATTATTAAAGCAACCCTTGTTGATGGTGTGTATTCTGCTGATCCAAAAAAAGATAAAAATGCCGTTAAATTTAAAAACCTCAATTATCTTGATGTATTAAGTAAAGATCTTAAAGTCATGGATGCATCAGCTATATCGTTAGCTAGAGAAAATAAAATACCAATTGTGGTTTGTTCTATAAATAAAAATAAAAACCTTACAAAAGTTTTAAAAGGTGCAGGTTCTTTCACTATAATTTCTGATTAGGAGGTATTTCTATGGTTGAGCTAAAATCCAATGAGATCAAAACTAGAATGGAAAAAGCTATAGATTCCCTCAAAAAAGATTTAAGTGGGCTTAGAGTTGGTAGAGCATCTTCTACGATGCTAGATCAAATAAGCGTAAATGCATATGGAAGTTTAATGCCAATAAACCAAGTTAGTACTATTAGCGTTCCAGAGCCTAGATTATTGTTAGTGAATATATGGGATAGTTCCGTAGTAGCTGCAACAGAAAAAAGTATAAGAGAGAGCCCATTAGGTCTTAATCCAATGGTTGAAGGCAATGTAATTAGGATTAATATTCCTCCTTTATCTGAAGAAAGAAGGATAGAAATTACTAAAGTTGCAGCTAAATATGCTGAAAACTCTAAAATCGCTGTTAGAAACATCAGAAGAGATTATGTTGAAAATGTAAGAAAGCTTCAAAAAAATGGTGAAATTAGTGAAGATCAAAAACATCAAGATGAAATATTAATTCAACAAATCACTGATGAAATTATTAATAATATTGATGAAGTCTTTTCAAATAAAGAAAAAGAAATATTAGACAATTAATTATGAAATTAGATCATATAGCTATTATAATGGATGGCAATAGACGTTGGGCAATTGCTAACAAATTACCTTCTTATGAAGGTCATAAAAAAGGTGCTGAAAATTTATGGAATATTATAAATGATATTCAAGAGTTTAAATTAAAATTTCTTACTGTTTTTGTTTTCTCTACAGAAAATTGGAAAAGATCTAAAAGAGAAATCTCTTTTTTAATGAGTTTATTAAATCAATTTTTAGATCAGACAATTTCAAAAATTAACGAAAATAATTTCAGAGTTAGGTTTATTGGTGATTTATCAGCATTCGAAGAGAAAATAAAAAATAAGATAGAAATTATTCAAAATAATTCACAATTAAATCAAGGTGTTGTTATAACTTTAGCTTTAAATTACGGCGGTAGATTAGATATTATTTCTGCAATCAATAAAATTTTAATTTATGATAAAAATTCCAAACCTATAAGTGAAAAGGACTTTAAGAAATATACATTAAACAAAGATTTACCAGATCCAGATCTATTAATAAGGACAGGTGGAGAGATAAGGTTGTCAAATTTTTTACTGTGGGATTTGGCTTATACTGAGTTGATGTTTTTACCACAAATGTGGCCTGATTTTGATAAATTAATTTTAGAAAATTGTATCTTAGATTACTCTAAAAGAAAAAGAAAATATGGTGGGGATAATTAAACTTTTCAAAAACATGATATCTATAACTAATGTTCAAGAATTTAGACAAAGGTTCATTTCAACCACAATATTATCTTTCTTTTTTTTATTTTTAATTTTATTAGGAAATCCTTTTGTTTCAATTTTCTTTTCCATTTTTTTCAGCTTTGTTTTTTTTGAATATGAAAAATTAACTTCTAAAATTTTACAAAAATTACAGGTTTTTAAAATTTTGTTTTTGCAAGTAATTTTTTTATTTTTTACAATTTTTGAAATTTATGAAATAGAAATAGTTTATTTGTTTTTTAATAATTATATTACCTGTCTTTTTATTGCAGTTTTTTTTAATATCATTTTTCTTTTCTACAATAAGTCAAATTTCATTAATTTTATCTTATCAAATTTAATAATTCTTTCTTTTTTTGCTTTAATAGCTATTTTGAATTTTCAAAATGGATTATATACTGTCTTATATGCTGTTATTTTAGTTAGCACTATGGACATTTTTGCATATTTAGGAGGTAAATTATTTGGTAAAAGAAAAATAATTCCTACGATCAGTAAAGGCAAGACGATTGAAGGTACTATAATTGGATTTGCTTCTACTATTTTCATTTCTTATTTAATCAAGGATTTAATGAACTTTAATGTTTTATATTCTTTAATTTATGGCTTTTTTATAGGTGTTCTTGCTTTTTCTGGAGACCTTTTAGAATCTGCTTTTAAAAGAAAAATAGGTGTAAAGGATAGTGGGAATTTAATCCCTGGACACGGAGGTTTAATGGACAGATTTGATGGATATTTTGTTGTAATACCTTTTTTATATATTTCTATTACTTTGAAACTTTAATAATGGATATTAAAAAAAATATTATATTGTTGGGAGCGACTGGTTCTATAGGCGACTCTTCTTTGCGGCTTTTAAGAAAAAATAAAGAAAGATTTAATCTTATTGGTGTTTCTGCTCATAACAACGTAGAATTATTAAGTAAAATAGTAAATGAATTCGATGTTCCTAATGTTGTATTATCTGATCCTAAAAATGCTAACTCATATTATGGTAAAAATGAATTAAATGTAGGCCAGTATAGTTTAATTGAGTTAGCAAAAATAAATTGCGATATTGTGATTTTAGGAATAATTGGGATGTCGGGTTTGTACCCAGCATTTGCAGCAATTAATGCTGAAAACAATCTTGCAATAGCAAATAAAGAAACATTAGTATCTGCTGGTAAAATTTTTATGGAAAAAAGTTATGAGAAGAAAGTTAGAATTTTGCCAGTGGATTCTGAGCACAGCGCAATATTTCAATGTTTAGAAAAAAATAATATTGCTAATGTTGATTTTATTACACTTACTGCATCAGGAGGTCCTTTTTTAAATATGCCCATTGATAATTTTAAAAATATTAAACCAAAAGATGCAATTAAACATCCTGTTTGGAAAATGGGCGAAAAGATATCAGTTGATAGCGCTACTATGTTCAATAAAGCATTAGAAATAATAGAAGCTTCCGTGCTTTTTAATATTAAAAGTGATAAAATTGAAGTTACAGTTCATCCTGAACATATTATTCACGGTTTAGTTCATTATAAAGATGGTTCAATTTTAGCAAACTTAGGTTTTCCTGACATGATAACACCATTAAGTGTTGCTCTTAATTGGCCTGAAAGAATAGATTTAAACCTAAAAAAATTATCATTAAACAATATTAGTAATCTAAATTTTTTTGAACCTGATTTAAAAAAATTCCCAGGATTAAAATTAGGTTGGGAAGTGCTTGAAAGTTCTCATTGCTCTCCCATTGTTTTAAATGCTTCAAACGAAATTGCTGTTGACGCTTTTTTGAAAAATAAAGTTAAATTTACAGATATATATAATATTGTTTACGAAACTCTAAATGTTTGCAAACCATCTATTCCCAAAAATATCGATGACATAATTGAAATAGATAATATAGCAAGAATAAATGCATTAAATCTAATTAAAAGGAAATTTTTATAAATGATTGAGAGTGGTTTTTTTACATCATTGTTAGGTTTTTTTATTGTTTTAACCCCTTTGATATTTTTTCATGAACTCGGGCATTATTATGCTGCAAAAAAATCTGGTGTAAGCGTAGAATCTTTCTCAATTGGTTTTGGGCCTGAAATATTTGGTTATACTGACAAAAACAACACTAGATGGAAATTTTCCTTAATACCATTAGGTGGTTATGTGAAAATGAAAGGTGAACTTATAAATTTTACAAACAAAAATGATAAAAACCTATTAGAAAAAGATACTTTTTTGCAAGCAAATTTGTTTTCTAGATTTCTGATTGTTTTGTCTGGCCCTTTAGCTAATTTAATTTTAGGAATACTTTTAATTACTAGCCTTTATTATTTTAATGGTAGATATGTTTCTCCGCCAATTATAAATGAAGTATTAGAAAATAAACCAGCTAAAATTGGTGGAATTATCTCTGGGGATAAAATCATTAGTATAAATAATAAGAAAATAAAAAATTTTAATGATATTAAAAATATTGTTGAAAAAAATCCTAAAAATAATCTTCTATTTAAAGTTTTAAGAAATGAGAATATTTTTTATATTAACATTGTTCCTGATGAATTTTATGAAAAAAAGTCAAAAAAATTATTGGGTAGGATTGGTGTTACTGCAGCGCCTTTGGAGTTAATTACTTTATCTATTTTGCCAGCTTTAAAGTTTGGAGTGTTAGATTCAATGAACATGACATTTGAGTGGGTAAAAGGTTTAAATGCTCTATTATCGTTTGAAGTTGACAAAAAAGATGTGTTGGGTCCTATTGGTATTGCGAAAATTTCTGGCACAAGTTTAGATAGAGGCTTGGCATCAATAATTTTTTTAATGGCAATTTTGTCTATAAACTTAGGTTTGATAAATTTATTACCAATTCCAGCTTTAGATGGTGGGTATATTCTACTTTTTACTTATGAGTTGGTCTTTGGAAAACCTCTGCCAGGTTCTATACAATTATTTTTGCTCAAATTTGGTTTTTTATTTTTAATTTTCTTAATGATATTAGTAACAGCTTTTGATTTAGGGTTCTAAATATAAATGCTATACATTAATAAAAAAGAATATAAAATATAAACATGATTAATTTTTCAAAATTATTTTTATTATTAAATAAATTTTTGCTGATATTAATTTTTTTAGCAAAATTCTCTTTATCATATGCTGAGCAATTAAGAATTGAAAAAGTCAAAATAAACGGAACACAAAGAATATCTAAATCATTTATTCTAAATTTTTTTCCAGGATACCCGAATACAAATTTTAATAGTGAAGTATTAAATAAATTTACAAAAGACTTGTATAATTCGGGTATGTTTAACAAGGTAAATTTGAAAGTTGATAATAATACTCTACTGATAAATGTTGAGGAATATCCTATTATTAATGAAATTTCTTTCACAGGAAACGACTTATTGGAAAATGAAACACTAAGTAATTTAATTTCAATAAATTCAAGAGATATTTTTAATAAAAATGATTTAAGTGACTCAATAAAAAAAATAAAAGTAGAATATCAAAAAATTGGTCGTTATTTAGCTCAAGTAAATATTAAGAAAATTGAAATAGGAGAAGGAAGGGTAAATTTAAATTTTGAAATTAACGAAGGAGCTCTTCTTGTTGTTAAAAACATTAATTTTATAGGCAATAAAAACTTTTCTGATAGTGAATTGAAATCAAAAATATCAACTAAAGAAGATGCATGGTATAAGATTTTTGGTTCTAATAAATTTATACCTGAACGTTTAGACTATGATAAAGAAAAACTAAGAGAATTTTATAACCAGAGAGGTTATGTGGATTTTACTGTTAAAGTGGCCAGAGGAGATCTTCTCCCTAATTTTTCAGGATTTAATATAAATTTTATTATTAGTGAAGGTCAAAGATATTCTATAGATAAAATTAAAATTAATACTTCACTTATTGACGATAACAAAAACTTATTAAAACAATTGTATTTACAAAAAGGTGATTTTTTTGACTCACGAGCTTATGATGAGTCTACTAGATATTTGATTAAACATTTCGAGAGCAAAGGTTTCAGTTTTGTTAAGGTTGTCCCTTTTATTAAAAAGCATAAAAATTTAATCGATATAACTTATAATATTACTGAAAGTAGTAAAAAATTTATTAATAAAATTATAATACTTGGAAATACTAGAACTAATGATAGTGTAATTAGAAGAGAATTATCTTTTTTAGAGGGAGATCCATTTAATAAAGATAAACTTAATTTATCTATAAATTCACTAAAAAGATTAGGTTTTTTTGAAACGGTTAACTATAAATTAAAAGATACTAATGTTTCTCAATCCATTGATATAATAATTCAAGTTAAAGAAATTAACACTGGTTCTGCATCATTGGGTGTTGGATATTCTTCATTAAATAACACAATGTTTACCCTAGGTTTGAAAGAAAGAAATTTTCTTGGTGAAGGAAAAAATTTACGATTTGAAGCAAATTTATCAGATCAAAAATCTAACTACAACATAGGCATGACAGAACCTTATTTTCTTGACAGACATCTTTCTTTATTTGGAAGTATATATGATCAAGAAAGTGAAAATTCTAAAGGAGATATTAAAAATGATAAAACTGGATTTAATTTTGGGTTAGGTTTTAAGTTAAATGACTTGTCTCAGACAATTAAGTATAATTTTTCAACCTCTGAAACAATCACTAGCAGCACTTCTACGGCTGCTTCTGTAACTGGAGAGGAGGATAAAGAAATTACTACTTCTTCAATGACTTACAGTTTATCACAAGATACAACAGATAGTTATTTTAGCGCTTCATCTGGTTATAGGTGGAATTTTGACAATACTCTAGCAGGAATTGGTGGTGATGCAAAATTTTATAAGTCTGTCTTTAATATAAAAGTATTCTACCCAATTAGTTATGGTGATTATATACTAGGATTGAAAAGTGGTTTTGGATTTATTTCGTCCATTGATGATAAAATCACATCATCAAATCGTTTTATCTTGGGTGGAAAAACTTTAAGAGGCTTTGATAACGCAGGAGTGGGACCACGAGATACAGGAAACAATCAATCAGTAGGAGGAAATAATTTCTATAATTTATCTTTTGAATTGAAATCTGATGAATTTATGCCTGAGGATACTGGGTTAGAATGGTTTGTTTTTTCAGACGTTGGTTCATTATGGGGTACTGACTATAAATCAGGTGTTAAAGGTTACGACGACAAAAATCCGAGAGTTACAAATGGTTTTGGTTTATCAATGAACACACCTGTAGGACCATTACAAATGGTTTGGGGATTCCCTATACAAAGTGAAACTTATGATATTGAAGAAAATTTTCAATTTTCCATAGGTACAAGTTTTTAAATTATAATATTGGATTCCATATGTTTTTTTTTGATTTTCTTGTTTTTTCAACATTATTAGACAAGCAATACACTAAGTATATAAATAAAAATAAATACAAAAATACGGTTTTAAATATTCAGAATATTTCAAATAATGTTGAAAACAATAGAATTGGCATTGTTGACTTTAGATATATTTTAAAAAGCTCAAATGCGATGAAGCTCTTAGGTAATAAATTCTTGACTTTAGAGAAAGAAATTAATGAAAAAATTAAACAAAAACAAAATCTACTCAAAGAAAAGGAAGAGTTTTTAAAAAAAAATAAAAACAACCTGACAGAAACTGAATATAAAAAAAGAGTAAAATTATTTAAAAAAGAAGTATTTAAAATTCAAAAAAAATATAAAGATGAGAGAGCTGTGTTGAATAAGTCTTTTCAAAAAATTCAAAAAGATATTAAGGATTTATTAGCTCAAATTATTAAGGATGTTTCAATAAATAAAAATATTAATGTTGTTTTGCTAAAAGAAAACGTTTTTTTATTTAATAATCAAAATATTGATTTCACAAACGAGGTTCTTGAATTATTTAATAATAAGACAAAATCTATGAAGATTATAATTAATTCTCCTAAATAGTTAGGAAAATAAATGAATAAAGAATTTTTTAAAATTAAACATAAAATTAATTTATTAGATATTTTACATATTTTAGATATATCTAAAGATGAAATTGTTTTTAAAAAAGAGAACCTAGTTATTCAGCCAGAAAAAATTTATATTGAAGATTTTGTTTCATTTGAAAATTTAAAAAAAAATAGATTATCTTTTTTTACAAACGTAAAAAGTAATTTTAAAAATGTATCTTCTGGCATTTGTATAGCTGAAAAGGAAAATTTTAAATATTTAAATAAAGATATTATTAAGATACCTTACAGTAATCCTAAAAAAGGATTTTCAAAAATTTTAAAAAAATATGTAACAGTAAATCATCAACATAACAAAGAAAATAAAATTCATCCATCAGCAATAGTTCATAAAACTGCTAAAATTGGAAAGAATGTTTTTATAGGCGCATTTTCTATTATCTGTGAAGAAGTTATTATTGAAGATAATACACACATTTCTGAAAGAGTAACTATTTCTTCAAATTGTAAAGTAGGAAAGGAATGTTTTGTTGGTGCTGGTGTTGTTATTGAATGTACAGTTTTAAATAAAAAAGTAAATATAGCTCACAACACTGTTTTAGGGAAAATAGGATTTGGTTTCATTCCAGAAAACACAAACACAATTTTAACTCCTCATATAGGAAGCCTTGTTATTGGTGAAGGCACTAATATTGGATCTGGTTGCACGATTGATAGAGGTTTGATAGATAAAACTTTAATTGGTAAATATGTAATGATTGATAATCAAGTACACATAGGCCATAACTGTGTTATAGATGATTTTTGTATTTTAGCTGGCCAAGTTGGTTTGTCTGGTTCAGTTGTTTTAGAAAAAAATGTTATTTTAGGTGGAGATGTTAGTGTAAAAGATAATATTAAGATTGGGGAGGGATCTGTCGTAGCTGGTGCTTCAAAAGTTTTTAATAGTTTTCCTAAAGCAAGCAAAATAGGTGGTAGTCCAGCTCAAGATATTAACTCTTGGAAAAGATTAGTAGCATCTCAAAGATTAAGTCACAAAAAAAGAAAGAAAAACTGAAATGGTTCTAAAAGATGATAAAGGTGAAATAATTGCACTTTTACATAATGATATCATTAAATTAATTCCTCATAGATATCCTTTTTTGTTAATTGATAAAGTAACAGATATAATACTTAACGAAAGTGTTACTGGTATAAAATCTGTAACATTTAATGAACCTTTCTTTCCTGGTCATTTTCCTAAGCATCCAGTTATGCCTGGTGTTTTAATTATAGAATCAATGGCTCAAACTGCTGCGTGTTTAATTTCATATCAAGACAAATCTTTATCCTCCAACAATCTCGTTTTTTTTACTGGTATAGAAAAAGCTAAGTTTAGAAAACCAGTTATTCCAGGAAATGAGTTAATTTTAAAAATAAATCTAATTTCTAAAAAACGATCTTTATATAAATTTAACGGTGAAGCATTTGTGCAAAGTAAATTAGTAGCATCTTCAGAATTTTCTGCAATGATTGTTAACGAGGAAAAAGCAAAATGAAAAATGTACATCCAACGTCAATAATTCATGAAGGATGTAAAATTGACGAAAACGTGATAATAGGCCCTTATTCTATAATTGGTCCGAATGTTAAAATTGGAAAAAATACTAAAATTCATTCTCACGTTTTAATTGATGGGAATACTACTATTGGGTTTAATAATGAGATTTATTCTTTTTCTGTCTTAGGATCTAATCCTCAACATTTGAAATATCAAGGTGAAAAGACTAAACTTTTTATTGGCAATAATAATATATTTAGAGAACACGTGACTATTCATCCAGGAACAAAAGTAGGCATTAAAAAAACAATTATCGGTGATAATGGCTTCTTTATGGTTGGTTCACATGTAGCTCACGATTGTTTGGTAGGAAATAATGTTGTATTTGTAAACAATGCTGTTATTGGTGGGCACGTAGAAATTTCTGATTTTGTTTATTTAGGTGGTCAAAGCGCCATTCATCAATATTGTAGAATTGGAAAACACGCTATTATTGGCGCTGGAACGACGATTGATGGAGATGTTATACCTTTTACATCAGTTGTAGGTAGTAGAGGTTATCTTAGTGGTTTGAATTTAGTTGGTTTAAAAAGAAGATGTTTTAAAAAAGATGAAATAAAGACATTAAGAAATGTTTACAGACTTCTATTTGCGCCTGAAGGAACATTTAATGAAAGACTTTCAGAAGTAAGTGAAACATATAGTAAAAATGAACTAGTAAAAGAAATACTAAGTTTTCTGAAAGAAAATCTTAATCGTCCATTAGTCCACCCTAAAATGGGCAAGCACTAATGAAAATAGCTATAATTGCTGGTAGTGGTGATTTTCCTATTCAAATTGCAAAAGAAAACCCAGATGCTTTTGTTTTGTGTATTGAAGATCATTCATCTACAAGTACATTTAAAAATAATTCTGAAGTTATTTCTTTAAATGATCCATTAAGTTGGATTTCAGTATTAAAGAAAAATAAAATAACTCATTTGGTAATGGCCGGTAAGATTAATAGAATTTCAAATGAAAAATTCTATGATAATGAATTATCTCATGACCTAGTAAAAAAAACATTTTCTCTAGGTGATAATTCGGCCTTAAATCTTATTGAAGATTTTTTTAATGAAAATGGTTTTGAAATAATGCCAGTTAAATTAATGGTTAAGGAATGTTTTTTTACAAAAGGTTTTCATAATGAAGAGTTTTTTTCAAAAAAATTCAAAGATTTTGTAATTCAAAATGCTATATTTGGTAGTAATTTCCTTAATCAAATGTCTGAATTTGATGCTGGTCAATCTGTAGTTGTAAGTAACAAAATAGTATATGCAATTGAGGCGTTAGAAGGCACTGATGAAATGATAATTAGAGCAGGAGAATTATATAATAATTACTTCAAAAACAGTGTTTTTGGGCCAGTCTTAATTAAAATTCCTAAATTAAATCAAAACTTTAACTTAGATTTGCCAGTTATTGGTTTAGAAACAATAAAAAGATGTAATAAATTAGGTTTTAGTTCAATCGTGCTATCTTCAGAGGGTACTTTGATTAATGAAATCGATGTTGTTAAAAATTATTTAGAAAAGAACAAGTTTTGCATTTATGCAATTTAAAAATTTTAATTTTGATAATTAAATTATGAAATTAAACAAAAATAATAAAATATTTATTTTAGCAGGCGAAACCTCCGGGGATTTTATAGGCTCCTGTATTATGAGAGGTGTTAAACAAAATATTAATAACATCAAATTTTTAGGTGTTGGCGGAAGGTTTATGGAAAATGAGGGTTTAAGCTCTCTATATAATATAAAAGAATTTAATGTAATAGGTTTTTTAAATACTGTTGTAAAACTTAAAAAACTAAGAAATTATGTTAATGAAATTGTTAAATTTATTATCAAAGAAGAACCAAAAATTGTTATCACAATTGATACTAAAGGTTTTTCTCTTGCATTAGCAAAGTCTTTGAAAATTGCTTTTAAAAATTATAATTACAAATGTCCTTTAATACATTTTGTACCTCCAACAATATGGGCATATGGTAAATCAAGATTAAAAAAATGGAAAAACATACATGATGAATTAATTTGTCTTTATAAAATTGAAGAGGATATTTTTAAAAAATATGATACTAAGTGTATTTATTTAGGAAACCCAATCATAGAAAAATTTTTAGATTTTGAACAATCAAAAAAATTTAAAAACAATTATAATAATTGTTCAAAAAAAAATAATATTTTATTATTACCAGGAAGCAGAAGTAGTGAAATAAAATATGTTCTTCCTGAATTTATTAAATTAATAAAAAATACAAATAATAAATTTAAAAATGTAAATTGGATTATACCAATAACTAAATCACAATACTCAAATGTCATATCAAAAGTAAATGAAATAAAATCTTACCCTTTAGAAGTAATGATTTTAGAAGACAATTACGAAATTCTTAAGCATGCAAGTTTTGCGATTGCTTGTAGTGGAACAGTTACTTTAGAGTTAGTATTATTCAAAATACCTACTGTTGCCGTCTATAAAACAGATTTTGTCAGTGCTTTTATAGGAAGAATGTTAGTAAATTTTAAAAATGTAATTTTACCAAATTTTTTATTAAAAGAAAATGTTGTGCCATTTCTTTTTCAAGAAAAATGTAATTATATTCAAATGCAAAAATTGTTAATTAATTTGATGAATAATATTGAGATACAAAATAAACTATATGAGAATTATTCAAAAAACATACTTAAAGACATGGGTTACTTAAATAGTAAATCAACAAATTTTACAATTAACTCTGGTAAAATGGTAACCAATCTAATAAATAATTATAATGGATAATTACCTATTTTTTAATTGAACAAAATCTCTAATAGTGTTGCCTGTATAGAGTTGTCTAGGTCTACCAATCCTTTGAACTGGATCAGTTATCATTTCGTTCCACTGAGCAACCCAACCAACTGTTCTAGCTACCGCAAATAGGACTGTAAACATGTCTGTAGGAAAACTCATTGCTTTTAGAATTATTCCTGAGTAAAAGTCAACATTAGGGTAAAGCTTTTTTTCAATAAAATAATCATCGTTGAGAGCAATTTTCTCCAATTCCATTGCTATTTCTAAAAGCGGATCATTTTTTATTCCTAACAAATCTAAAACTTCATGACATGAAACTCTCATTACAGCTGCTCTTGGATCATAATTTTTATAAACTCTATGGCCAAATCCAAATAATCTAAAAGGATCATTTTTATCTTTTGCTTTGTTTACGAATTCATTAATTCTATCTACAGTACCTATTTCAGATAACATTTTTAATACAGCTTCGTTTGCACCACCGTGAGCAGGGCCCCACAAGGAGGCAATACCTGCTGCAATACACGCAAAGGGATTTGCACCCGAAGATCCAGCAATCCTTACAGTTGAAGTTGAAGCATTTTGTTCGTGATCAGCATGTAAAATTAATATTTTATCCATGGCTCTAGCGATTATTGGGTCAATTTTATATTTTTCAGCTGGAACTGAAAAGCACATATGTAAAAAGTTTTCTGCGTAAGTTAAATCATTTTGAGGGTAATTAAATGGTTGGCCAAGTGAGTATTTATAAGCCATTGCTGCAATAGTTGGGATCTTAGCTATCATTCTTCTTGAAGAAACAAGTCGTTCATATGGATCATTTATATTAGTTGAATCTGGGTAAAATGACGAAAGAGCACCAACTACACCGACCATAATAGCCATTGGATGTGCATCACGTCTAAAACCTCTATAAAAATTTATTAATTGTTCATGCACCATAGTATGATAGGTTATTGCATTTTCAAACTCTTCTTTTTCTGGTTTTTTAGGTAAATCTCCATTAAGCAATAAGTAAGCTACTTCTAAAAAACTACTTTTTTCAGCTAGTTGATCAATAGGATAACCTCTATGTAGTAATATTCCTTTTTCTCCATCTATATAGGTAATTCCTGATTCACATGAACCAGTCGATCCGTATCCTGGATCATAAGTAAAAATGCCAAGATCATTATACAGTGATCTTATATCTACTACAGATGGCCCAACAGTCCCTGACAAAGTTTTTAATTCCATTTCTTTACCATTAAAAAAAATTTTATTTTTATCTGTTGACGAAGCGTTTGACATGTTTATTACCTATATTAATTACTAAGATTTGTTTGGATTTTTTTAAATTACTTATATTCATAATTTAATCGATTTACAGTAATAGTACAACCTAGTTCATAAATAATTGATACTAAATCAGGAGAATTAGTTTTGCCAGTCAAAGCCATTCTTAGGATTGGTCCAATATCCTTGAACTTTAACGATTTATCGAAAATGTACTGATTAAGTGTGTTTTTAATATTTTCTTCGCTCCATTCACAATCTTTTAATCGTGATCCAATTTCTTTAAGCATTAAATTATGTTTTTGTAATTTTAATTGATAATTTTTATCTTTACAAAAAAAGTCTTTTTGAAAAAGCCAATCAAATTCAAATTCTAATTCAGTGTAAACTTTAACTCTTTTTAGGAGTTCAGGTAGTAAAGATTTAAATCTTTTATGTTCATCATCATTCAAAGAGAGCTTAAATCTTTCAATAACCAACTTGTAAATATTACTAATTTTCATAGTATTTAATTTTTTTGCATTAATATTATTAAGTTTTTTTAAATCAAATTTTGCTGGAGACCTACTTACATTTTCAAGAGCAAATAACTTGGTTGCTCTGTCAATACAATAGTCTGCATCATTTTTAGTTGACCATCCTAATTGAAGTAAATATGAAAACATTGCATCACTAGTGTAACCTAATTCGTGATAATCAAAAAGATTTGTGGCTCCATGTCTTTTAGATAGTTTAGTTCCATCTGTTCCATGAATTAAGGGTATATGCGCGTAAAATGGTATTTTCCAATTAAGATATTTAATAATTTGTATTTGCCTAAATGCATTGTTAAAATGATCATCACCTCTGATGATGTGAGTAATTCCCATGTCATTGTCATCTACAACTGAAGATAACATGTAAGTTGGAGTATTATCTGATCTTAAAATAACCATATCATCTAGAATATCATTTTTTACAGTCACTTTTCCTTGAACTATATCATCAATTGTTGTTGAACCATCAGATGGCATTTTCAAACGGATAACAAATTCTTTGTTATTATTATCACCTTGTTTTTTTTTGTTTCTCCATGGTGATTTTATTGGGATACCATTTTCACGGCTTTTTATTCTTAATTTATCTAATTCATCAGAATTTAAGTAACATTTGTAAGCATATCCTTTTTCTAAGAGTTCATAAGCAACATTAATATGAGAATTAAAGTTTTGAGATTGATAAACTATTTTATGTTCTGAATTTACATTTAGCCAATTTAAACCTTTGTGTATAGCTTTAATGGCTTTTTCAGAAGATCTTTTTTTATCGGTATCTTCAATTCTAACCAAATATTTACCAGAGTGTTTTTTTGCAAACAAATAGTTGAATATTGCAGTTCTAGCACCCCCAATATGTAAATATCCTGTAGGTGAGGGCGCAAATCTTGTAACTACGTTCAAATTATTTCCCTTGAATTAATTAAATCAAAATATTTGACATAATTTTATATAAATTTAAAGAATTATTGATATTTTTATTAAAAATATTTTCTTATAAGTGCACACATTTTACCTTGTATCGTAACCCTGTCTGGTCCGTATATTTGGGTTTTATAATGTTTATTGGCAGGTTCAAGGGCAATACTATCTCCCTTTTTCCTAAATTTTTTTAATGTTGCTTCTTCTTTGTCTATTAAAGCAACAACAATATCTCCATTATTGACATTTGTTATTTTACTTATTAAAACTGTATCACCGTCAAATATACCTTCGTCTATCATTGAGTCTCCTTCTACAATTAAGGCAAAGCTATCTTCGGAAAGCAAATTATTTTTAGGTACCTCTATAAGTTGGTCATAATTTGAGATTGCTTCAATTGGTGTTCCGGCTGCAATTTTCCCTAGCATTGGTATTTTTTTTATGTCCTCATTCGTTGTTTCTATAATATCTCTATCTTTTGGATGTAATAACTTGTTAATATCGATCACATTGCTAATGTAGGGTTGTCCATTTGGGTATTTAGTTGGAGCTATTGCTCTAGCTTTATTTTCTAGATGTTTAATATATCCTCTTTCTTCAAGAGCTTTTACAATTCTGTGAATGCCAGATTTAGATTTTAAATTAAGCTCTAAACATATTTCTTCATATGAAGGAGAAACACCATCTTGTTCTATACGTAAAATTAAGAATCTTAATAATTTATTTTGTTTGTTTGTTAACATGATATCCTCGTGTTCACTATTTGTTCTAATGTATTTATAAGTTAAACACAAGTTTTAAATATTATTTGGGAATTTTAATACTTTTACATTTTCACCACTGTTAACTATTTTTTCGAATGGATTTCTTACAATCAAACAGTCAGCTCTTGAAAAACTTGTAATCATTGAGCTGTCTTGCAAGTTAAATGGTGTAACGTTTAACACACCATTATCGTAGCTTGATTTTGCTCTTACAAAATCCAGTCTTTTATCATTTTTAGACATATTACCCTTTAAAATACCATTTTCCAAAAGAGGGAAAGAGCTATTATCACCTAACATTTTTCTAATAGCTATATTTACAAATATTAATGAGCAAACTCCTGAAGAAACAGGATTTCCAGGTAATCCAATTAATGGAGTATTATTTATTTTTGAAAAAAGCAACGGTTTTCCAGGTCTCATAGCTATTTTCCAAAATTCAATCTTGTTCTTAAATTTTGATAGAGCTTTTTGTATTAAATCATATTTCCCAACTGAAACTCCTCCAGTTGTTAAAATTAAATCACTATCAAGAGCGTTCTCTAATATTTCATAAATATTTTGTAAACTATCTTTAGCAACTGGCAAAATTCTAGGTATTCCTCCAAACTCTTGGATCATAGATGCTAACATTAAGCTGTTTCCACTAGGAATTTTATCCTTTGATATTTGCTCTCCTACTTTTAAAATTTCATTACCAGTAGATAAAATAGAGACTGTTGGTTTTCTGGATACTGTCAACCAAGCTTGTCCAGTCATGGCAATGGAGCCAAGGTGACGTGATTTTAGAATCGTACCTTCTTTAAAAAGTATGTGGTTTCTTTTGAAATCTAATCCTTTCTTACGAACATACTGATTTTTTTTAGGAGTTTCTTCAACTTTTATAAAATTTTTATTTTTTAAAACTTTCACATCCTCTTGAATAATTACTGTATTGCTTCCTTTAGGTAATTTAGCACCTGTAAAAATTCTGACTGTTTCTTTAGCATTGATTTTTTTTGAGTAAGGAACACCTGCAGAGGACTCGCCAACAATTTTAAACTTTCTAATTATGTTGTCTTTTGTTTTAGTAAAATCTTTGTAATTTACAGCATATCCATCCATCGAAGAAACATCATACTTAGGGTTATCTATTTTGCTAATTATGGGTTTTGCGAGACACCTTCCCAAAGCATCTTTAAGAAAAATGTCTTCATTACTAATTTTCTGAAAGCTTGATTTAATTTTATTGATTGCTTCATCTAAGGACAGCAAATTAGACTGCATTGAATTCTCCAGATTTGCCTCCAGATTTGTGAATGAGTTTTATATTTGTTAACATCATTTCTTTGTCAATCGCCTTACACATGTCATAAATGGTAAGACCAGCAACTGAGACTGCAGTTAAGGCTTCCATCTCAACTCCAGTTTTCCCAACAAGAGAGGCTTCAGAAGTAATTTTTACACAAGATTCTTTAATATTTGGTTCTAAATCAACATTAACATATGATAAGGGAATAGAGTGACATAAGGGGATAAGTTGGTCTGTTTTTTTTGCAGCCATGATACCTGCTAATTTTGCTACATTAAGAACATCACCTTTTTTAATTTCTAAGTCTAATATTTTTTTTAGAGTATTTGCTTTCATTATTATTTTACCAGTTGCAATAGCTACGCGAACGGTAAGGTCTTTTTGGTTTATATCCACCATTGATGGGTTTCCATTTTTATCAAAATGTGTAAGTTCATTCTTGCTCAATTTTAAATTCCTAATATTGTTTTTGTTGCTAAAGTTAAATTTTTTTCTTTCATAAGGCTTTCTCCAATTAAAAAGTTTATTATCCCATTTTCTTTTAACAACTTAAGATCTATTTGAGTTTTTAATCCACTTTCTGCTACGATAATTTTGTCTGGATCAATAAATTTTTTTAATTCTATAGTATTATTAATATCTACTTCCATGGTTTTTAAATTTCGATTATTAATGCCAACTAATTTTGATTTCAGTTTATTAGCCATCTTAATTTCTTCTTGAGTATGAGTCTCAACAAGCACATCCATACCTAAATCTAAAGCTTCTTTTTCTAATAAGATTGCATCTTCCAAATTAAGTGCTGCCATTATTAACAAAATACAATCAGCACCTAAGGATCTTGATTCTTTTATTTGCCAAGGATCAATTATAAAATCCTTTCGTAGAATTGGTAAATCAATTTCTTTTTTTATAATATCAATGTATTTATTATTCCCTTGAAAATATTTCTCATCGGTTAAAACAGATAAACAAGAGGCACCTCCATCTTGATAACATTTTGCTAGCTCTAATGGATTGAAATCTTTTCTTATTAATCCTTTGCTTGGTGACGCTTTTTTTATTTCTGCTATAAGATTAAATTTATTTGGATTATTAAGGTTTTTTATAAATTCTCTTGGTTTTGTTTGTTTATCAATTTTTGATTGGAGATCAAAGTTATTTGTTTGATTTTTTCTAAAAGTAAATTCTTCTCTTTTATAGTTTACGATTTCTTGAAGTTTTGTAATCATTTTAATATTTAATCCTACAAATTAGTCATTTCTATTAACATTTCTAATTTTTCCATAGCTTTGCCTTTGTCTAATGATTCAATAGATTTTAACGCAGCTTCTTGAAGATTGCGTGCATTACCTGTTGCAACTAAAGCAGAGGCAGAGTTTAAAATAACTACATCTCTAAACTTACTTTTTTTACCATTAAACAAGTCAATGATTTCTTTGGCATTTTCTTCTGGTTCTCCACCAACAATATCAGAAATTTTAGCGGTGGGAAGATCTATATCGGACGGATTTATTGAAAATTCTTTTATTTTTCCATTTTTAAGTTCAGCGCAATAAGTCTCACCTGTTATTGTTACTTCATCTAATCCATCACTTCCATGGACTATCCATGCATGAGTGGATCCAAGAGTTTTTAATGACTCTGCAAATGGTAAAATAAGAGATTTGTCATAAACGCCTAATAGTTGTTTCTTAACTAAAGCTGGGTTTGATAAAGGTCCTAATAAATTAAAAATAGTTCTTATGCCCATTTCTTGTCTTATTTTACCAACATATTTCATTGCTATATGATGTTTTGGAGCAAGAAGAAAACAAATACCAATTTCGTCCAAACATCTTTCTACGATATCAAGCTCACAATCAATATTTACTGACAGAGATTTTAAAACATTTGCAGCCCCTGATTTAGAGGTGGCAGAATAGTTTCCGTGTTTTGCAACGGCAATATTAGTTCCTGCCAATACAAATGAAACAGCAGTTGATATATTTAATGTACCTAAATTGTCTCCTCCAGTTCCTACAACATCAATAGTATTTTCTTTAGATTTAATTTTTGAACATTTATCCCTGAGAATTTCTGCACCTGCTGCAATAACAGTTGGGTTATGGTTTTGCATTTTGATAGCTGTCAAAAAAGATGAAATTTGAGCATCAGTTGCTTTTCCAGACATAATTATCTCAAATGCTGATTTACTTAATTGATAACTCAATTCTTTTCCATCAGTAAGAATTTTTAAAATGTTTTTAAAATCCAAATCATAATTCATTTATTTGCTCATCTTTAAGTGCATTAACATTATACCAAATCATACTAATATTTTTTATTGATTTAATCTATATTTCTTTATTTAATATAATTATGTGGTATTATAATACTCAATAAATTAAGTAGTTGAAATTATTGCAAAATAACAAGAACTTTTTAATTGACTGTTAAAGATAAAAAGGTTAATTAAGCATAATTTTTACAAATAAATTTTCATTGAAGGAAGATGGAATGGCCTTGAAGGGTACTTATTCAGCAAAACCAAAAGATATTAATAAAGATTGGTTTGTTGTAGATGCAGAAGGGTTGGTCTTAGGACGCTTGGCTGTTATTATTGCAAATAGATTAAGAGGCAAACACAAAGTTGGATTCACTCCACATATGGCATGTGGTGATAATATAATTGTTATTAATTGTGAGAAAGTAGTTTTAACTGGAAACAAAAGAACTCAAAAAACATATTATTGGCATACAGGATACCCTGGAGGGATAAAAGAAAGAAAAGCTGATAAAATTTTAGACGGCAGGTTTCCGGATAGAGTTATTCGTAAAGCTGTAGAACGAATGGTTCCGCGTGGTCCACTTGGGCGTCAAGTTATGAGACAATTATACATATATGCAGGGAATAATCATCCTCATGAAGCTCAATCTCCAGTAACATTAGATGTAAAATCTATGAATAGAAAAAATAGTTAGAGGTTTAAGCATGGCTGAAGAAAATAAAGAAACAAATAGTCTAAATAATTTATCTAAATTGAAAGTTGAAGATAAAGACGAAGCTATTTTAAATGAACCAAAAATTGATAAGCTTGGTAGGTCTTATGCTAGTGGAAGAAGAAAAGAATCTACTGCTCGTGTCTGGGTAAAACGTGGTACAGGAAAGATTTTTATTAATGGTAAAGAAATGGTAAATTACTTTGCTAGGCCAGTTCTTCAAATGCAATTAAATTTCGTTTTTGATGTAACTGAAAGAAAAGATCAGTTTGACGTTATTGCAACTGTAAAAGGTGGCGGTTTATCTGGTCAGGCAGGGGCTGTTAGACATGGTTTGAGCAGAGCTTTATGTCTTTTTGAGCCTGATCTTAGAAAGTTATTAAAATCTGCTGGAATGTTAACCAGAGATTCTAGAGTTGTTGAGCGAAAAAAATATGGTAGAGCTAAGGCTAGAAAAAGCTTTCAATTTTCTAAAAGATAGAGATGAGCATCCTTATTTATCTACAAGGTGTGCACTGCACACCTTTTTTTTATTTTAAATATATTTTATAATTATGTTGTTATTTTTAAATGAGAAGGAAATTTAATGAAACCTATAAAAATAGGAATTGCAGGGCTAGGAAATGTTGGTGAAGAGGTTGCTTATCAGTTAATTAAAGGTTTCAGAGTTCAAAAAAATTTATTCCAAATTGAGTTAACAGCTGTTTCAGCTAGGTCAAAAAACAAAAAAAGAAAAGTAGATATAAATAATCTTAAGTTTTTTGATAATCCTACAGATATGGTGCTAGACAATAATATTGATGTAATTGTTGAATTAATTGGTGGTGAAGAGGGTGTTGCAAAAGATTTATGCTTTTCTGCTTTAAAAAACAATAAGGCAGTTATTACTGCTAATAAGGCACTAATCGCAAAATATGGTAAAGAATTAGCCGAAATAGCTGAGGAAAGAAATTTATTCTTTTCTTTTGAAGCTTCTGTAGCAGGGGGCATCCCAATTCTTAAACTCATTAGAGAAGGATTAATAGTAAATGAAATTACTAAACTAACAGGCATTTTAAATGGAACCGCAAATTATATATTATCTGAGATGGAAAAAGAACAAAAAAGCTTTGATATTGTTCTCAAAGAAGCACAAAAAAAAGGTTTTGCAGAAGCGGATCCATCTTTTGATGTAGATGGAATTGATGCAGCTCATAAAACCATAATATTATCAGCTTTAGCCTATGGTAAGATGCCAAATGTTAATAATCTTACTATTAAGGGAATTAGAGATATCACATTGAATGATATTTCATACTGCAATCAATTAGGATATAAAATAAAATTATTAGGTAATTCTATGTTATCTAAAAATAGAAATGGTGATGATGAGTTGTGTTGTTCTGTTGAGCCTTGGCTTATATCAAAAAATCTTGGCCTTTCAAGTGTTGCTGGGGTGCTAAACGCTGTCCAAATTGAATCAAGCTTAGCTGGCACAGTAATGATCACAGGTGCTGGGGCTGGTGGAGAACCTACAGCATCTGCTGTTTTGGCAGATATAGTTGATTATGCTAATGAAACAAAGTTATTTTCATTTGGAAGAAATTCAAATGATATTAAAAATAATTATAATACAGTATCTTATACAAATAAATTTAAGTATTACTTGAGGTTAAATGTAGTAGATAAATCTGGTGTTTTAGCTGATGTTACATCAATTTTTAAAGATTATGGATTGTCAATTGAAAGCTTTATTCAAAAATCTAATCAAGAAGACAAAACTGCTGAATTAGTAATTATTACTCATGAGGCTGAAGGTTTTGTGCTAAACGATTCTTTATCAAAAATATCAATATTAGATGGAGTAATTACAAAGCCAGTTTGCTTAAGTATTTATTCCTAATAATTATAAGCAGTTAACTTGACAAAAACATTATTATATAATTCAAATCCATCAGTAAATAATGCGGACTGGCATTTAATTGTTTCAAATGATTTTACGAAAAGGTCTGTGGATTATTTGTACCAAAAATATAAGTTGCCAAGTTTTATTACACCTTATCTTATGTATAAGGGTGTTAATTTGGATCAATTTGACAACTTTTTTGCTCCTAAGCTTAAAAATTTATTACCAGAGCCTTTTAAATTTAAAGATTTAGAAAAAGGAGTAAAAAGATTAGCTTCAGAAGTAATTGCAACTCGACCTATAGGTATTTTTGGTGATTATGACGTTGATGGAGCTACGTCTGCGGCTATTATATCAAAATATTTAGAACAATGTGGCTGTAAAACGTTTATACATATACCAGATAGGTTTTTAGAGGGATATGGGCCAAATGAAAAAGCTTTAAAAGGGCTACTTGAAAAAGGTTCTAAATTAATAGTTACTGTTGATTGTGGTATTTCTTCTTTTGAACCTCTTCAAGCAATGACCTCTGTTGATATTGATGTAATTGTTATTGATCATCACATACCCGATATTAAATTGCCTCCAGCATATGCTATTATTAATCCAAAAAGAGTTGATACTGAAAAAGGATATGAAGATTTATGTGCGGCTGGTGTAACTTTTATTTTCTTAATTGGTTTGAATAGAGAATTAAGAAAACAAGGTTTTTTTAAAAATAGAGCTGAACCTAATTTGTTTCAATTTCTTGATTTGGTTGCTTTAGGGACAGTTTGTGATGTTGTTCCCTTAAGTAAGCTAAATAGGGCCCTTGTAAAGCAGGGACTTAACATAATGAAAAGAAGAGAGAATATTGGGATCAAAGTATTATCTGATATTAGTAAAATAAATAGTGCGCCAAATACCCAATCTTTAGGTTTTTCTTTGGGACCAAGAATTAATGCAGGTGGTAGGATTGGAAATAGTGAACTTGGTGTAAATCTTCTTAAAGAAAACGATGAGAGTAAAGCTATTGAAAAAGCTTGCAAATTAGATGAATTAAACAAAAAAAGAAGATTTTTAACGGCTGAATTAGAAAGTAAAGCCATAGGATTAATAGAAAAAATTAAAAATAATAATGATAACAGAATTCCTAACGCAATAGTGGTAAATGGCAATGATTTTCATCAAGGTATAACGGGCATCGTAGCTGGTAGAATGAAAGAATTATATAACCGACCTGTATGCCTAATTTCAATTAAAGATGGAATTGGCAAGGGTTCAGGTAGGTCAATTTATGGCATTCCTCTAGGAGAAATAATTTTAGAAGCATTAAATTTGAAAATAATTAAAACTGGTGGTGGTCATGATATGGCTGCTGGATTTACAATTGATCCATCTGAGATAAATAACTTTAACAACTTTTTAAATGATAAGGTAAGTTCTTTTATGGAAAAGGGAGTTCCAAGATTTTCTCATATTGTAACTTCTATTATTCCAATTTCGGCCTGTACTTTAGAGATAGCTGAATGGCTTGAAAATCTGGGTCCGTGGGGTTCCGGAATGGAGGAACCAAAATTTATAGTGCCTAATTCAAAGATATCCTCTTTTAGAAGATTTGGCTCTAATAATGAGCATGCTTCATTTTATATAAATGATGGATCTTCAACAAAATTAAGAGTAAAGAAATTTAATTTATTAAATAGTGATTTGGATAAAGTATTTAAAAATTATGAAAATATAAATTTTGATTTTTTAGGTACTTTAACTATTGATACATGGAATAATTCTAAAACTATTGAGTTCATGCTTGATGATATAATTTATGCAGATGTTACTTGATTTTTAATTAAATTATAGTTAATAACTTATTCAGTGGTCCCTTCGTCTAATGGTTAGGACTCAGCCCTTTCACGGCTGCAATAGGGGTTCGAATCCCCTAGGGATCACCATTTAAGTATCTGATATTGTAAGTAATATTTAAAAAATAATAATAATTTGTGCCAATTCTGTGCTAAAATAAGATTGTTTCTTAGTGGCAATCTTTGGCACAACTGCCAGGTACTATATTTAAATATTGAGCAGGTCTATGACTAATAAATTACCAACTAAAACAATTACAATGGAAAATATTGAAGAAATATATGAATATATTTTTGCTCCTTATGTAAAACAATTAAAGCTTTCATTTTTAGAAATAGAAGAAGGGAGGGTAGTTGCTAAATTAGAAAATTCCAGAGATTACCAGTTTGTTACTGGGGCTGTTTCAGGCCAAGTTTTAATGTCTGTTATTGATACAACAATGTCTATAGCCATGAACACCTCAGTAAAATCACAAAGAGGTACACTTTCTCAGAATAATAATTTTATTCGTCCAGCCTTTGGAGATTATTTTATTATTGAAAGTATTGTTCAAAGGTTTGGAAGATCAATTGCAATTGGAGAGACTAAAGTTTATCAAGAGGACGATAAAGAAAAAATTATTTGTCATTCTACCTCAACATTTCCACTTAAGTAATTGTATTATATAGAAATAATATATCATATTGACAGTTATTTTTAAATGTGTAAAGTTCCGCTTGTTTGTAAAATATTAATGATTTATTTTAATTATTAAATTCAATATTTTATTAAAAAATAATGTTTTAAAAAACTTAAATTTATTATGAAATCTTTAAAAGAAAAAATTAATACAACTGAATTTGAAATAATTAAGTCTCAAGAGTTGTGGGCTCAAAACGTTATTGAAATCGGAAATTTATATAATAAAAACGAGGATTATAAAAAAAAAGCAGGTGTTTTTGTTAAACAATTTTATGCTTTTGATATATGTGAAGTTTTATTTAAGCCTACATTAGCATCAGAAAAGCAATTTCGTTACACTTATGAAGATGCGGTGTCTTATTTCATTGGTGGTTCTGTTTCAGAAGATAAAGGTTTTGCGCTTAAACCGTGGAAAAAAATAAATTTTGGCGAAAGAAAAACAATTATTCTTAAAGAGATTGCTTTATCTATGGGAAATTACTTTTTTCAAACTTTTGATAGTTGCGATACAGTTAAGGTAGAATATACTTTTGGCTATGTTAAAGACAATTATAATAATTTGTTAATCAACCTGCATCATTCATCTATCCCATACACAAACTAAAAGAAATATGCAGCATTATCTCAAATTTTTAATCCAATTAACCATTGTTTTTTTAGCTTGTTCAGTTTGATTTGGAGAAATAATATCACCAGCTAACACATGTGAATATTTATCGTCGTTATTCGAAAGTTTAACGATTCTTGTTGTGCTTTTCCCTCCCCAATTAGATATAAAGTTTTTTGTTTTTTTAGGATCAACCACTTTGTCATCCATTGAAAAATAAAAAAGCGCAGGTTTATCTACTTTACTGTAATCTTTGTCATTTACTTCATTTACTAGCTTTGCCATTGGAATAAGAGCAATTGTTGGATATGACATTGTCCAATACTTTTTGTTAAGATCATTTCTTGGATTGTGTTTCATAGTCTTACCAAGAATTAATTTTAACCAATATTCAGAAAAAGGCCATGAAATCAAACTAGCAAATTTGTTATTTATTCCAAAATTAGGTGATATAAATATATATCCTAAAATTTTCTTTGAAAGCTTTTTGTCTAAAGCAGAAGTTACACTTATCGTTCCGCCAGTTGAAGAGGACATTAAAATAACTTTGTCTCCAATTTTTGAACCAATTTCTAATGCCTCATGAAGATCTTTCATCCAATTTGGAATTGAACATAATTCCATTGCCTTTGGATTTCTTCCGTGCCCTGTTAATCTTGTAAAAAAAAGATTTGCATTTAAATCACTGGCAATTTTGTCAGGAAGAGGGCGAACCTCTTCTGAGGACGCTGTAAAACCATGGATATAAACTATTGCTATCGGAGTTTTTTTGTTGGTTTTATTAGCCCAAATTACTTTTTTTTCTACTCCTTCTTTAATATCTAAAAATTGTTCTTCTGTTTTTTTTAAATATTCATTTATATTAGACCCGATAAAATTTGGATTAAAATCGCTTGAAAATTTTACCTGATTTGTATTCATAGATATTATTAAAGTTAAACTAAAAAGTATTATAAAGGGTATAATATATTTAAAAATTATTTTGCAAACTCCTTAACTTATAATATTACTATTAACTCATAATTTTATTAAAAAAAACAATAAATATTAAAATAATAAATATTAATTTTTAGCTATTTGTGCTTATATAACAGCATTATTATGATGGTTTAATTTATGAATAATTTACCGCAGATTTTCTTTAACAATTCAGAATTATATGAAAATAAAACACTATTTGGTTTTAAAATAAATAGTAATTGGGAACACATTTCTTGGAAAGACACAAAAGATTTAGTTCTAAATATAAGTTCTGCTTTACATGAAATAGGTGTTAAAAAAAATGACAAAATATCCATTATTGCTGATAATAGTTATAAGTGGTGTGCTGTAGATTTGGCTACAATATCATTGGGAGCAATAACTGTTCCTGGTTATACAACAAGTAATGAAGAAGAAATTTCTTATCTCTTATCTCATTCAGAAACCTCAATAGTTTTTGTTAACGGAAAACTTATATCACTAATTTTAAAAATACTACCAAGTTTGAATAAAATTAAACATGTAATTAGTATTGACGATGCAAATACATCAAAATTCAAAAAATTTAATATAGGTTTTTATACATTTAATGAGCTTTTAAATCTTGGTTCAAAAAGTGATGAGAAATCTAAAATTATAGAACGTTTTGTTTCTAAAATTAATAAGAACGATGTTGTTTCAATTATTTATACATCTGGAACTAGTAATAAGCCTAAAGGTGTAATGTTAACTCATAAATCAATTATATCTAATATAGTTGGAGCAAATGAATTGGTTTCTGAAATCAAAATTAAAGATCATAAATTTTTATCTATCATTCCACTATCACACGCGTATGAACATACTGCTGGCTTTTTCTTGCCTATATATATTGGAGCAGAAATTTATTTTAATGAAAATCGTGATCAAATAGTTAATGATTTATTAAGTGTTAAGCCAACATTAATGACCGCTGTGCCAAGACTTTATGAAGTTTTATATAAGAAAATAAATAATCAACTATTAACAAAAAGTAAATTTTCTCAAAAACTGTTTGAAAAAACAATTATATTAGGGACTAAAAAATATAAAAAAATAAAATTAAGTTTTTTAGAAGAACTCCAAAATGTAGTTTTAGATAAATTAGTAAGAAAAAATTTTCAAAAAAAGTTTGGTGGTAATTTGCAAGCTTTTATTTCTGGAGGGGCCGCACTGAATGAACAAGTTGGTTTGTTTTTTCAATCCCTTGGAATTAATATTTTACAAGGATACGGTCAGACTGAATGTTCACCACTTATATCTTGTAATCCAATCAGTAAAATAAAAATAGACACTGTGGGCGTTGTTATAAAGGGGCTTCAGGTTAAAATTTCTAATGAAAATGAAATTCTCGTAAAGGGAAGTTCTTTAATGAAAGGATATTGGAAGGATAAAAAAAATACAGATAAAGTTTTGGTAAATGGTTGGTTGCATACAGGAGACCTGGGGTCAATTGATAATGATGGATACTTAAAAATTTCTGGAAGACTAAATGAAATGATTGTTAATTCAGGTGGTGAAAATATAGCTCCTGTTCCAATTGAAAATCTTCTACTGTCATACGATGAAATTGAGCAAGTAATGATTTATGGTCATAACAGGCCCTTTTTAATTGCTATAATTATCCCGAATGAAACGTTATTAAGTGATAATGATGATTTTTTAAAAGAAAATCTTCAAACTATCTTAAACAATGTAAATAAAAATTTATCTCAGGCCAAAAAAATTAGAAAATTTATTTCTTTAAATGAAGTTTTTAGTACTGATAATGGTCAACTAACTCCAACACTTAAAATAAGAAGGCATATAATTGCAAATCGTTACAAAGATGAAATAAATAACTTATACAAGAATTCCTTTTTTTAATTCTGCTTAGGTTTCAAAATAGTGAGATTTGATTTTTTTAGTTCACAAGTTAGAGACAATCCCTTTTCTTCACTACTAATGTTAGTTTTAGGGGTAATAATTTTATCTTTGCAGGATAGTTTAATCAAACTAATGTCTAGTGAAACAAGTTTTTGGCAATTGCAATTTATAAGATCAATTGGAAATATATTTTTACTTTTTTTAATAGCTAAATTTACTAACAGTATTCATCTACTTTTTCCACTTAACTGGAAGCCCGTATATTTCAGAGCTATGATGATGACATCATGCATGTTTTGCTTCTTTGCAGCATCTCCAAAATTAAGTTTTGCTCAAATGGCAGCTGGTCTTTATACATTTCCAATTTTTGTATCTTTATTAGCCATTGTTTTTCTTAAAGAAAGGATTGGAATATGGAGGACTTTTGCTTTGATATTAGGAAGTTTAGGAGCTTTGTTGATATTAGAGCCATGGTCTGAAAATTTTTTGCTATTACAAATATTGCCTATAATGGCTGGTTTTTTCTTTGCTTGTAATATTATTCTTATTAGAAAATATTGTAGAGAAGAATCTGTAATCTCTCTTACATTGGCTGTAGGTGTAATGTTTTTCGTCTCTGCATCTTTGGGAATATTATTTTTTGAGTATTTTTATAAAGAAAATATTTACAGAGAAGCAAGTCCATTTGTTTTTATAGGATGGCCATTATTAACTTTTATCGTTTTTTCTTTTTGCTTATCATGTTCAATCTTAAATATTACAGGTAATATGCTTTTAGCTAGAGCTTATCAGACAGCTGAAAGTAGTTGGTTAGCTCCAATGGATTACTCATATTTAGTTTTTGCAACCATTTGGGGAAAACTGTTTTTTGGAGATTGGCCTAGTTATTCAAATATATTTGGAATGTTTTTAATTGCTTTTTCAGGTATTTTGATTGCTTTTCGAGAACAGATAAAAACAAAAAATCAACTAGAAAAATAATCTTCAATATTTTGATCAAAAACCACATCAGAAACATTTATCGCTCGAGTTAAAAAAAGACCATCTAAAGAAGTTACTCTACTTAATGCTACATATGTTTGACCAGGAGCAAACGATCCTTTGTCTAAATCTATTACAGCTTTTTCAAATGTTTGTCCTTGGCTTTTATGTATTGTTACAGCCCAAGCTAGCTTAATAGGGTATTGAGTAAAAGTTGCTACAACTTCATGTATAACTTGACCATCTTTAATTAGATAATCAAATTTTTCCCAAGTATCTTGTGTAATTTTATAGATTTTATTTTTAATTTTTAAATGAATAGAATTATCTGTTAACTGAGTAACTATACCAATTGATCCATTAACCCATCTTTTAGGAGATTTTAAATCATTTTTAATGAGCATTACTTGAGCTCCAACTTTTAACTCAAGAATTTCGTCAGCTGGCTTTTCTTTGAAGTCGCCTGTTTCAGATGACTCATAAGAAAATGTTTCACTTTTTATATTTTGAAGATTAGCATTATTAATAGAATCCACTCTTCTATTTGTAGGTGACAATATAATTGTCTCTGATGGTATATCTAAACTTTCATTAACGATCCTATTGTTTAATATAAAAAGGTCATTATCATTTATGTTCCCAGATCTAATATTATTGAGTATATTAATAAATTTTTTATCTTTTTGTCTATAGACCTTTGTTAATTCATAGGTTTTAACATCACTTTCTTCAAAGCAATTCGCATTAAAAAAATAATGACCATGTGGATAAAAATTATTAAAAATTTCTCTTTCATTTTCCCTTATTACTGGTGGAAGTTGATGTAAGTCTCCTAAAAGAATAATTTGAATACCGCCAAAGCTTTTGTCACTATTTCTGTTTAATCTAAGTGATTGATCTATAGCATCGAGTACATCACATCTAATCATAGAGCATTCATCAATTAAAATAGTATCAATTTTACTTATTACTTTGCTTCGTAATCTTTTGATTTTTTCATTTATTAATATTCTTGGTGGAAATAGAAAAAAAGAATGAATAGTTTTTCCTTTAGCTTCTATTGCAGATATTCCCGTTGAGGCTAATATTACAAAATTCTTTTTTGAATTAATTCTAAAATATTCTAATAGGGTAGTTTTTCCTGTGCCAGCTTTTCCAGTAATAAAAATATTTTGCTTAGAATGCTCCATTAGATTAAAGATTTCTTTAAAATTATAATCGAATTCAATTTTTTCAGGTATATCTGTGTAATTACTATTTTTATTTTCCATAATCAAAACTTAATTTTAATAATAGAAGTTAAATGTGATGTCTTTTCTTCTGGTGTAAGAGTTTCTTCAAATGCACGAACTTTATGTTTTGTTGATATAATATATTTGGCTAAATTTAATCCCATTGATCCAAATCTAATTATTCCAATGTTCATATGACGATTAACCTTTTTGATGTGAATTACATTTTTATATTAAGTTGAAAATTTTTTATCAAATTGATTAATTTCTTTTTAATTTTAAAAAATTAGAAATTGGAGAATAAAAAATTTCTAATATTACAAATCCAGTTATTGCAAAAATTGCAATTAACTGATTAAGAGTAATTTCGTCTTCAAGAATAAAAAATGCTAAACATAGAGCAATTACAGGTTTCAAGAAAAACAAATAATTACCTCTTGCTACGTCAGGAATTTTAGATAACCCCCACAACCAAAGTATGAATGCTATACAAGTGTTCCAGACACCAAGAGTTATTATGGACATATACTCAATATGTGATCTATCAAAAAGATCAAATGGATTTACCCAAATATTCCAAATGACACCTACAGATGGATATAAAGCTATAAAGCCCAATGCAAAAGTGTATGTAGTCATTCTTACAGGTCCATATAATTGTACATATGGTTTAATCATAACAAGATAAATTGCTCCAACTAATGCGCATCCAATAGATAAATAAATGCCCAAGATACTATCCCCAGTCCCAGTGAGTTGTTCTAAGTAGCCGTCGGTAAGTAAAAAAACACATCCTAGAAAGGCACCAATTCCACTTACAATTTTTGGAGGTGTAATTTTAGTTCCTTCAATTATACGAGCAACAAAAACAACTCCTATTGGCATTATTGTAACCATAGTAGCAACTTGTACAACAGAAGCAAAATCTAAGGCCCAATGAAATAAAAATTGTCCAAATGCCATTCCAAAAACTGAAAGAATAACAATTGGGTAAAGATCTTTTTTCAGTGGTGTAATTAAGTTTCTGGATGTTGGATTAATTAAGCACAATATTAATAAGGCAAAACCACCTAAGCCAAATCTCCAAACTGATACCTCCACCCCAGAAATCCCTGAAAGTTTAACAAAAAATTCAGAACTAGCATGGCCACAAACACCTAAGAGTGCAGCAAAATAAGCTAATATTATCAAAGTTTTATTATCTTCATTCATTTATCTAAATAATAAAACTATATTTTACAATTAATTACCTTCTATAATTTTCAATACCTTAGGTGGAGACATCGGAAGACTGTACGAACGTTTTCCGATTGCTTGATAAACTGCGTTTGATATAGCTGCCAAAGGTGGAACTAAAGGAACTTCACCTACACCTCTTACTCCTTGCGGATGTTTGGGGTTCGGAATTTCTATTAATACAGTGTCTAACATTGGTAAATCTGAACAGACAGGCATTCTATAATCCAAAAATCCAGTGTTATCCAAATGACCATCTTTATTGTAGATATATTCTTCGCTTAAAGCCCAGCCAATACCTTGAACACAACCACCATGAAGCTGACCTTCCACATAATCAGGATGAATGGCCTTACCAACGTCTTGTATAGATGTATATCTTTTTACTCTTACTATCCCAAGATCCATATCAACTTCAACATCACAAATATGAGTTGCAAAGCCACCTTCAGCACCTTCAGTGTTTACCTGGTATCCAGCACCAATTGGGCCACCGGTAGCGGTGGCTTTTTCTGCTAATTCAGCCAGTGTAAGTGGAGCAAATTTTCCTGCATTATCACCGGCAGGTCTGGCTTCACCATTTTCCCACTCAATTGCCTCTTCATCAATACCCCAAATTTTAGCTGCTCTTTGTTTTAATTGTCTAATTACTATTTTAGCAGATTCAGTTACAACCATTGCAGAAGCAAATAATACTCTACTTCCACCAGTAAGGTTGCTGTATCCAATTGTTGCTGTGTCACCAATTAAAACCGATACTTTATCATGATGAATACCTAATAATTCAGCAGTAATATTGGCTATAGACGCTCTGGAACCTCCAATATCCGGATGTCCTGTAGTTACAACTACATTACCGTCTTCAGTGATATTTAACTGTGCGCTTGATTCTCCACCAGCATTAAACCAAAAACCACTAGCTACGCCTCGACCTTGATGCTTGCCTAAAGGAGCTTTATAATGAGGATGGTTTATTGCTGCTTCAACTGTTTCCAAATATCCCATCTGAGGATAAGTAGGGCCGTGGACTGCTTGGGTTCCTTCTTTTGCAGCATTAATTTTTCTTAACTCCAAAGGACACATGTTAATTTTTTCAGCAATTTCATCTAAAACACATTCGACACCGTATGCACCAATGGGAGCTCCAGGAGCTCTGTATGCAGCAACTTTACATCTATTAGATACAACATCATATCCAAAAGTATGGGCATTAGGAATATCATATGGCGCAAGAGAGCATCCTACTGCACCTCTAATAGGTGAACCGGGAAAAGCTCCTGCTTGTAAATAATATGTTCCTTGTGCCGCAACAATCTTTCCATCTTTAGTAGCACCAATTTTTATTTTACTTTTAGATCCAGATGTAGGCCCAGAAGCTCTCATTGTATCTTCTCTGTTCATAACTATTTTAACTGGACGACCTGTTTTTTGTGATAATATAGTAGCTAATGGCTCTAAATAAACAATAGTTTTTCCTCCAAACCCACCACCAATTTCAGCTGGTATTGCTCTGATGTTACTCTGTGGTATACCAGTTAAATATGAGGTCATCGCTCTTACCATAAATTGCCCCTGACTTGAGCTCCATATAGTAGCTCTGCCATCTGCAGCAACACTTACTAAACATGAGTGTGTTTCTAAGTAACCTTGATGAACTGCTTCAGTTTTAAATTCTCTTTCTATAATAACATCAGCTTCTGAAAAACCTTTATCAATATCACCTTTTTTGTGCTCAAGCGTGCCAGCTATGTTAGAGGGCTTTCCTTCAAATTGAATGTGATCATGTAGAATGGGAGCGCCAGGTTTTATTGCGTCGTCAATATCAATGGCCCATGGTAAAACTTCGTATTCTACCTCTATTAATTCACATGCTTTTTCTGCTATTTCTTCAGTTGTTGCTGCAACTGCTGCAAGTGGATGGCCATGAAAAAGGACTTTGTCTCTTGCCATAACGTTTCTACACATCCATCGCATATCTTGGATACCAAGTATAACTGGCGTATCAATAGGAAAGTCAACAACATCTTTGGATGTAATTACTGCCTTAACTCCTTCTAATTCCTCTGCCTTTTTTGTGTTAATAGATAAAATTCTAGCGTGTGGATGAGGGCTTCTTAATACATGACCCCAAATCATACCTGGCATTGTTGTGTCTGATGAATATTGAGCTCGACCAGTTACTTTATCTGCACCATCTGGTCTAATAGTGTTTTTACCAATCCATTTGTTACTAATTTCATTCATTATGCACTCTCCTTCATTTCATCAGCAACTTCTAATACAGCTTTTACAATCTTGTCATATCCAGTACATCTACATAAATTGCCAGCCAGCCAATATCTTACTTCAGTTTCTGTTGGTGAAGGGTTATGGTCTAATAAAGCTTTAGAAGCCATTAAGAAACCAGGTGTACAAATGCCACATTGAAGTGCAGCTTTTTCAAGAAATTTTTGTTGTAATGCATGAAGTTTGCCACCTTCTGACATACCTTCAATAGTTTCAATTTTGCTTCCTTCTGCTTCTGCAGCTAACATCAAACAAGAGCAGATTAATTCACCATCAAGGATTACACTGCAGGAACCACAATCACCTGAACCACAGCTTTCTTTCGATCCAGTCAAATTTAATTGGTTTCTTAAAACATCCAACATAGTATCATGCGGTTCACATAAATAGTCTATATTTTCGTTGTTTATTTTAGTTGAAACTTGAATTTTTGCCATACTATTTATTTCCTCCAATTCTTTCAGCTGCTAATTTTGCAGCTCTTTTAAACAAAACGCCTGCAACTTTTGTTCTATAGTCAACTGTTCCTCTTTTATCATTAATTGGATTACAAGCATCCATACATATTTTTGAAACCCTATCTAGAGTGTCATCATCAAGCTTTGATCCAATCATAATATCTGAAGCTTCCTCAATTAATAAGGGTGTTGGTGCAACAGCACCTAAAGAAACTCTTGCGTGAGTACAAATATCATTTTCCAATGAAATATTCACACCACAACCAACAACAGCAATATCCATTTCAGTTCTAGGAGTCATTCTTAAATAAGCATCTGCAGAATTTGATACACGTTTAGGAAACTTTAAACTCACGAGCATTTCTCCATTTTCTAAAACGGTTTTTCCTGGTCCTAAATGAAAATTTTC
>CACBMD010000008.1 GCA_902539895.1 uncultured SAR116 cluster alpha proteobacterium | reverse complement strand
CGAACTCGCGTCATTAGCTTGGAAGGCTAAGGTCTTACCACTACACAATACCCGCATTTTTTTATTTTATAAGGGTTAATATTTGAAATGTAAATACTAACTTTATCAATTTTAAATTTGTTCTAAAATTTATTAAAATTAATTATTCCAACCTAATAAATTTTGTTTAACTATTTCATTTAAAAATTTAATTGAATATTCGTTATCATTTAAACAAGGTACATATTGAAAAGTTTTTCCACCATTCTCAAAAAATAATTCTCTTGCCTCAACATTTAATTCTTCAAGTGTTTCTAGACAATCAGAGATAAAACCAGGAGCAATCAAAGCAATATTTTTATACCCTTGTTTAGCTAATTCTATAATTGTTTCATCAGTATAAGGTTGAAGCCACGGTTCAGGGCCAAATCTAGATTGAAAGGTAACTAAAACTTTATTTTGTGGCCATTTCAATTCTTCTTTAAGTAGTCTGGCAGTTTTAATACAATGACAATGATAAGGATCACCAGCCATGAAATATCTTTTGGGTATACCATGGAAAGATATAACTAACTTATCTATTTTATCTCTGTCTTTTAAATGTTTTTTAACTGTTAAAGCTAAAGCTTTTATGTAATCTCTATTATCAAACCAAGGAGACACTGTTCGGATATCTGGTTGCCATCTTTGTTTTAACAACCATTTAAAAACTTCATCTTTAACAGTTGCAGAAGTGCTAGCTGCATACTGAGGATAAAGTGGAACCAAAAGAATTTTTGAACATCCATTTTTTGTCATTTTATTTAAAATTTTGTCTATTCCTGGGTTTCCATATCTCATTGCGTAGTCAATGAAAATATTGGGATTGTTTTTAAAAGAATTCTGAATTTTTTTTGTTTGTTTGATTGTAAACCCCCTTAATGGTGATCCATAGTTTTTTTCATCCCAAATTTTTTTATAAGCTTTTCCAGATTTTGAAGGCCTGAATGTGAGTATAGGGCCATTTAATATTAACCACCATAAAGGTCTAAAAAGATCCACTACCCTTTTGTCCATAAGAAATTGTTTTAAATATCTTCTCATAGACCAATAATCAGTGCCATCAGGCGTGCCTAAATTGACAAGTAATACACCAATCTTATTTTTATCTGGAAACAAGGGGTGATCATTAGGTTTTTTTATGATAGTCAATTTAATATCTTTTAAAATTATTATGCAATTTTTGAGTAATTATTTTTACTGGTTTTCTTGAAAGCGTATTTAAGTGCGATCGTTAAATCATAAATCATCTTTTCTGTATGTAAAGGGCCTGGTGTAACTCTTAATCTTTCTGTACCAACTGGAACAGTTGGATAATTAATTGGTTGTATGTAATGTTTGAATTCATTTAACAGAATATTGCTAATTTCTTTACATCTTAGAGGGTTATTTACCATTATTGGTATTATGTGGCTTTTGTTATCCATAAAATTTATGTTTTCTTTTAATAGATATTTTTTGAGTAAAATTGTATTTTTATGTTGTAGTTTTCTTTCTTTGTCAGATTTTAATAGATAATTTATAGAAGTGCTTGCAGCTTTTACAAGTGCGGGTGGCAATGCTGTTGTAAATATGTATCCGCTAGCATAACTCCGTATAGCGTCGCATATTATGTTTGAGGAAGCAATATACCCACCCATTGTTCCAAATGCTTTACCTAATGTTCCTTGAATTATATCAATAGAATTTTGCAATCCTAACTCTTCAGCCATGCCTGAGCCTTTTTTTCCATACATTCCAACAGCGTGAACCTCATCTAAATAAGTTAATGCGTTATGTTTTTTAGCTATTTTTGATATTCCAAAGATATCTCCAAAATCACCGTCCATAGAGTAAATTGATTCAAATATAATTACTTTTGGTTTTTTTGCAGGATACTTTTTTATTAGAGCTTCCAAATGGTTAAGGTCGTTATGTTTGAAAATTTCTTTTGAGGCTTTTGATTTTTTTATACCTGAAATTATTGATGCATGATTTTTTTCATCAGAAAAAACAACTGCATCCTTCAACAAATTTAGAATGGTACTTATTGTTGATTCATTTGCTACATACCCAGATGAAAATACTACTGCCTTTTCTTTCAAATGAAAATTAGCCAGTTCATTTTCTAATTGTACAATAGCATTACTGTTTCCAGATATATTACGTGTTCCGCCTGAACCTGTTCCCATTTTTTTAACAGAATCTATCATTGAATTTATGACTAGTTTATTTTGACTCATTCCTAAATAATCATTTGAACACCAGACAATTATATCATTTTTTTTTGATTCTGATATCCAAAAAGCATTGGGGTGGTTACCTGCTTTTCTTTCAATTTCATTGAAATGCCTGTATCTACCCTCTTTTTTAAGTTTGTTTAAGTATGATTTAAATATATCAGAATAATTCAATGGTTTACCTATGAGTTTACTTGATTTAAATAATACTATGTTTAAAATTTTCAACATATTATTTACTTAATTTTTAGCACAGATTTTGAGCAAAAATTAAATTTTTATTTTCGTGCTTGAACTTTTTTTTAGTTTTTATATAACAGACATTATTTAATCTTCGGGAAATATAAGAGTGAGTTCGTCAAAAAAATTACTAGAAATAGCAGAAGACAAATTTGAAAATGGTGCTGATAGAGGTGGTTTACTTGGAAGTCGGATAGTTCTTCCAGAAGACTACATTCCTTCTGTTGATGAAGAGTTTATGAATGACAACCAGCTTGAATATTTTAGACAAAAATTACTTAATTGGAAATTAGAATTGCTTGAAGAAGCGACTGATACCAAGGGTACTTTATCAGCTGAAGGTCTGCAAAGACCTGATATGGCTGATAGAGCTCAGGTAGAGTCAGATGCTTCTATTCAGTTAAGAACTAGAGATAGAGAAAGAAAACTTATTAGTAAAATCGACGCTGCATTAAGAAGAATAGATCTAAAAACGTACGGATATTGTGAAGAAACAGGTGAGCCGATTGGCTTAGGTCGTTTGAAAGCAAGGCCAATTGCATCACTAAGTGTTGATGCACAGGAACGGCATGAAAAAATGGAAAAAATCCATAAAGAAGAGTAACTTATTATAAAAATTTGAAATTTAAGAGCTAAGAACAAAGCAAGAACATTTGTTGACAAAAGAACAAAAGGTGAATATCATTATGCAATAATTATTAGTTGAAAGAATTGTAATCGTATGTCAGTAAGGAGATAGAGAATGAGTGCTGAGGTTATTAAAATGTCAAATCAAGATAAAGAGAGAAACATAGCTTTAGAGTCTGCAATTGGACAGATAGAAAAAGCTTTTGGTAAAGGTTCTGTTATGAAGTTAGGAACATCTGGAGAAAATTTAGATGTGCAAGCTATATCCACAGGGTCACTAGGTCTAGATATAGCTCTTGGTATAGGTGGGTTACCTAAAGGAAGAATTGTAGAAATTTATGGACCTGAAAGTTCAGGTAAAACAACACTAGCATTACATGTTGTAGCTGAAGCGCAAAAAACAGGAGGAACTTGTGCGTTTGTAGATGCAGAACATGCCCTTGATCCAGTATACGCAAAAAAATTAGGAGTAAATATTGACGATCTATTAATTTCTCAACCTGATGCTGGAGAGCAAGCATTGGAAATAGCTGATACATTAGTGAGATCAGGGGCTATATCCGTTTTAGTAGTTGATTCTGTAGCAGCATTAGTTCCTAGAGCTGAACTTGAAGGGGACATGGGTGATAGTCATATGGGTTTACAAGCTAGATTGATGAGTCAAGCTTTAAGAAAGTTAACTTCTTCAATTTCTAAGTCCAATTGTTTAGTAATATTTATTAATCAGATTAGACAAAAAATAGGAATTATGTTTGGTAACCCAGAAACAACTTCAGGTGGAAATGCTCTTAAGTTTTATGCATCTGTTAGATTGGATATAAGAAGAATAGGAGCAATTAAAGACAAAGATGATATAATTGGGAATCAAACCAGAGTTAAAGTTGTAAAAAATAAGGTTGCACCTCCATTTAGAACAGTTGAGTTTGATATTATGTATGGTGAAGGTATTTCTAAAAATGGTGAGATAGTAGATCTAGGAGTATCTGCAGACATAATTGAAAAATCTGGATCATGGTTTTCTTATAACGATCAAAGGATTGGTCAAGGTAGAGAAAATGTTAAAAACTTTCTCAATGAAAATTCTGAAATAGCGCTAGAAATAGAGGATAAAATTAAAGGAAATACAGTTTTGGTTGAGGAAATTCTAATGAATCCAGACCAACAAATTCCTGAAGAAGAAAAATAATTTTATTGAAGTTTTGTAATTTGTTAAATTGATGTTATCAAGGGGTAAAGATAATTAGTTAGTTTAACTCATGAATAAGACTAAAAATTCAGTAAATGCAATTCGTTCTAAGTTCATAAATTATTTTAATGAAAATGATCATGAAGTGATAACTTCAAGTAATCTTGTGCCAAATAATGACCCTACCCTGCTGTTTACAAATGCTGGTATGGTTCAATTTAAAAATGTTTTTACTGGATTAGAAATAAGAGACTACAATAGAGCGGTTACCTCACAAAAGTGTCTGCGTGCTGGTGGAAAACATAATGATCTTGAAAATGTAGGAAGAACAGCAAGACATCATACTTTTTTTGAAATGTTAGGTAATTTTTCATTTGGAGATTATTTCAAAGAGAAAGCAATATTTCAAGCTTGGGAATTGTTAACTAAGGAATATGAACTTCCAAAAGAAAAATTGCTAGTTACAATTTTTCATCATGATACTGAGGCCGAAAGTTTATGGAAAAAAATTTCAGGATTAAGTGATGAAAAAATAATTAAAATTAGTACCAATGATAACTTTTGGAGTATGGGCGACACAGGTCCTTGTGGTCCTTGCTCAGAAATATTTTACGATCATGGTCCTTTAATTGAAGGAGGACCTCCTGGTTCTAAAAATGAAGATGGTGATAGATTTATTGAAATTTGGAATTTAGTGTTTATGCAATTTGAACAAATTTCTAAAAATGAAAGAGTTAATTTACCTAAACCAAGTATTGATACAGGAATGGGTTTAGAAAGAATATCAGCAGTCCTACAAAACACTCATAATAATTATGAAACAGACATGATGAAAGATCTAGTTGAGGCTTCTTCATTAGTAACAGGTGTTGAAAAAACAAAAGATAATATTGTATCTCATAGAGTAGTAGCTGATCATTTAAGATCAATTTCTTTTTTAATTGCTGAGGGAGTTTTACCCAGTAATGAAGGTAGAGGATATGTACTTAGAAGAATAATGAGAAGAGCAATGCGCCACACACATCTTTTAGGCGCAAGTGATCCAGTGATATTCAAGTTAGTTAAATCTTTAATTGAACAAATGGGTGATGCTTTTCCAGAATTAATAACTCAAAAATTGACTATAGAAAACACAATAAAGGATGAAGAAATTAAATTCAAAGATACACTTGATAGAGGTATGAGTTTATTAATGAATGAGATAGACGAGAAAGTTTCTCCAGGTATTCTTTCAGGCCAAAAAGCTTTTGAATTATATGATACCTATGGATTTCCATTAGATTTAACAGAAGATGTATTAAAATCATATAGGTGGAAAGTTGATCATCAGGGTTTTGAAAAATCAATGAATGAACAAAAAATTAAAGCGAGACAGGCTTGGTCAGGTTCAGGTGATGATGCTTATAATCAAGATATTTTAAAATTATTATTAGATTTACCACCTACTAACTTTAGAGGATATGATGAAAATACTTTTGAAACTAAAATAAATTTAATTATAAAAAATAATAAAATTGTAGATAATATTTCAGCGAATGAACAAGTTGACATTATATGCAATGAAACAATTTTTTATGCTGAATCTGGTGGCCAGATATCTGATAAAGGGGTTATCGTAGGAAAAAACTTTAAGGCTAATATTTTAAATTCTAAAAAAATTATTGTTGGAAATGGTAAAATTATATTTATTTCAACAATAGAAATTGTATCAGGAAAAATCACGGTTGGTGATTTAATCAAACAAGTAATAGATTTAGATTTTAGAAAACAAATATGTTCACATCATTCAGCAACTCATCTTCTTCATGAAGCATTAAGACAAAAATTAGGTTTGCATGTTGCTCAAAAAGGTTCATTGGTTACTAATGAAAAACTAAGATTTGATTTTAGTCATCAAAAACCAATTTCTTCAGAATTAATTAGAGAAATCGAAGATGAAGTAAATTATAGAATATTTTGTAATGATAAAGTTACCACTAAAGTTATGTCTCCCGATAAGGCTATTGAAAAAGGGGCTATAGCTCTATTTGGAGAAAAATATGGAGATGAAGTCAGAGTAGTATCTATTGGGAAAAGTATTAATAATGAAAGAGTCGCCTGGTCAGTTGAATTATGTGGAGGAACACACGTAAAAAATACTTCTGAAATTTCAACCTTCAAAATATTATCAGAAACTGGTGTTTCATCTGGAGTTCGAAGAATTGAAGCTTTAACAAATAAGGCTGCAATAAACTACTATAATAACGAGATAAATAAAATTAGATATATATCTTCTTCTTTAAAAACAAATAGTATTCAAGTCACAAAAAAAATTGAACAGTTAGTCTCAGAAAATCAAAAAATGAATAAAGAATTAAAACTTCTTAAAAAAAAATCTCATTTAAATTATGATAATAATTCAACTAAAGAAACACTAAAAGGAATAGTATTTGAGTATAAAATTTATGATAATTTAGTTGTTAAAGAGTTAAAGCCTAATGCCGAAAATTTTATTAAAAATAACAACTCGAATATTGTTTGTTTAATTAGTAAAATTGATAATAAAGCTTCTATAGTAGTTGCTGTAGATAAAACACTCACTTCTAAATTTAGTGCAGTAGAAATGGTTAATGAAGTTTCAGCAATCTTAGGCGGTAAAGGAGGTGGTGGAAGACCGGATATGGCTCAATCTGGAGGATCAGATCCAAAAAACAGTCTACTAGCTATTAAAAAGATAAAAGATTACATTAAACTTAAAATTTAGAGAATATATTGTTAGAAAATTTAAATGAAGAAATAGTTTCCTTTAAAGAAACTGCAATTATGCAAATTGCAAATTTTGGAAGAAAGTACCAATTAGAGAGTGGAAATTATGTCTATCCTGCTTGGTTTGGGGAAGGTGATACATCCACAAGTAATTTAATTAACAACAAAACTATTGAGGCTTTAAATCAAGGTAAAACATTTTATACATATCAAAATGGTATACCTCAATTACGATCAGAAGTCTCAAAATATATGAATGAAGTTTTTAACATCAATACGAAACCTGAACATCATAGTGTTGTCACAGGTGGAATGATGGGTCTTAGGTTGATTTGTGATTTAATTATCAGTGATGGAGATGAAGTTGTAATGGTTGGTCCTGTATGGCCTAACATAAGGTCATCAGTTTTATTAAAAAAAGGTAATATAAAAGAAGTCTCACTAAGATTAAAAGATAGTCAGTGGATATTAGATTTTGAAAAACTACTGAGCACAATTACGAATAAAACAAAAATGGTTTTTGTTAATAGTCCTGGAAATCCAACAGGATGGGTGATGTCAAAAAAACAGCAAGAAATCCTACTAAATCATATCCGAGAAATGGGTTGCTGGTTAATTTCTGATGAAGTTTATCATCAAATAATCTTCAATGATCATGTATCACCAAGTTTTCTTCAATTATCTAAGTCAACTGATAAATTAATAGTCATAAACTCAGCTTCTAAGAGCTTCAATATGACAGGATGGAGAATAGGTTGGATAACACATCCTGAAGAGTTAGGGCCTCACATAGCTAAATTAGTTCAAATAACAACAACAGGCGTTCCCGAGTTTCTTCAAAATGGTCTAATTTCAGCATTGCAAAACTACAAACTTCTTACAAAAGATATACGTCATAATTTAAAAAAATCTAGAGATATAATGTTTCAAAGATTAGTTGAGTGGAAGCGAGTTGAGTGCAGTGTTCCAGAAGCAGCATTTTATGCTTTTTTTAAAGTAAAGGATATAAAAGATTCTTTAGAGTTTGCAAAAAAATTAATCATTGATACTAATGTTGGTGTGGCACCAGGCATTGCATTTGGAGAGTCAGGTGAAGGTCATTTAAGAATATGTTTTGCAGCTCAACAAAGCTTCATAAATGAAATTATGGATAGATTAGAGCCAGCCTTAAATTAAAATCACCAAGGCTTAATAGCATTTTTAAGTGCTTTATAACCTTCAATAAAACCAGGTCTATTACTACCGTATATTCCATCAAATATATTTAAAACATTATCCAACCAATTTTTAAGTTCAATGTTATTAGGATTAGCATCTAAGTATGCGTCTCTAATTAAAACAAAATGAATTCTTGGGTCGTAAGGTTTTTTTGTTCCACCCATGGTTTCATCACCATCAAGAAGTCTTAAAAGCATAGCATCAGCTGACCCAAGTGTTTGTTCATGAATTGGTGGTCCAGACATTCTATGCATTACTGAAGTCATATCTCTTCCGTTACCAGTTGTGTAACCCAGAGACTTCCATGCCGTATCTATATCAATATCACTCTTAACATAATTGAGAATTTTTGTGCCAAAATCTCTTAATGGGTCAGATATATCAGCAAGTAAATCAGTCAATCTATCACCATCTAAGTCAGTAGCTAATATTATACATTCTTGTTTATTAATTATATCCCATACTAATAATCCATAATTTGTGTCAGAGATATGTTGTTCAATTCTTCCAGACCAATTTTCCATACCATCCTTAAAGTGTTTAGGTAATAAAGAAATTATCTTATCAATGTTTGTTTTATGTTCTTCGTAAGCATTTACAGCCCATTTTCGACCAATAGTAAATTTTGTTCCTTCAAGAAGCCAAATTAATATGCCCGCATTAATTCCATCTTCCATTGCTTGTGTTGGTTTAAATGCTACTCTACCTAATTTACCTGTATCATTAATCATCTTTAAAAACAGACGACAAGCATAAGCCATCTGAATTCCAGGAGTGTTCATTTCAGTATGCACAATACCAGTTTTTTCATTAACACTAAATTTAGATTTATCTTGTGAATAGGGCAAACATGGCATACATCTTACAACTGTAATTGGACCATATGGACGAACGTTACAAAACACCCCTGCTTGTGTTCTTAAAACTGCATTTCCAGACTTACCCATTACAACAACTTTATTTCCAGACCCATTATTAACATATGCATCACCAGCAGTTGACCATTTTATAGATGTGTTTTGCATATTTCCAAACCAGCTTAATGCTTCAAGTTTTGTGTCATGTCGCATTTGTGACCACATTGGAATTGCGTAAAAAGGAAGATTTAAGATATCAGCGGCTGCAATAGTTCCTAGTAATGCGTAAGCGTCTGTTAATGAATGGCATACTGGATTTATAATTTCATCATGTTTTCCGCCTTTCCAAACAATTGCATTTGGATATCCATTCGGCCTTACCTCGGTCTTTTGGTAAAGTTGCCCAAGAACAGTTTCTAAGTCACCACCTTCAGATTCAGTAACAGCTATTTTCATTAAATCTAACATTTTATGTCCTTATTTTTTCTTAGAAATTTTGTGTTTAAAACTTATTTATACATACATAAATAATTACAATAATTAAATATTTTTTAAAAAAAATTTTAAAGAATTTTTGTTTTTCAATTCTTCAAAATAATTCAAATTATGTGATCCCATATATTCTTCTCTAATTAGATGATTAATCAAAAAAATAAGAGGATCCCAAAAATTATTAAAATTAATGATGCCAATTTTTTTATTAACAATTTGACTTAATTGGCACCAAGTTAAAACTTCGAAACATTCATCAAGTGTTCCTACACCGCCTGGTAAGATTAAGAAAGCATCAGATTTTTCATACATGATTTTTTTTCTTTGGTGCATATTCTCTGTAATTATTAAGTTGGTATTATATTTATTTGAATGTTTTGTCTCTTTTATATCATTTTTAATTAAAAAATTAGGTATTATACCTGTTGTTTTAGAGCCATTCTTAATTGCTGTTTCTGATACTGATCCCATTATACCATTTTCCCCACCACCAAAAACAATATCAAAATTATTTTCTGCAATGATTTGACCAATACTCTTAGCGATAATTACATTTTCACTATTCTTACCAGATTTAGAACCGCCAAATACACATATATTTTTTTTTTTCAATATCACCTCTTAAAATAACAAACTTTAAAATTTTATATATTATTCTAGTTATTTACTTTAATATAAATTATTATTTTATAACAAGGTTTTCTATGAAGTCTTCAAAAGCAATATATTTTTTAATAGCTGGTGCAATAATAGCAGCTACAGCTTTTATCGTGGTTTTTTATGAAAATGAAACTCTTGATGATAAAGAAGTAGTTGTTCCTTTGGTAAACAAAGTAGTTGATGCTAAACCAATCGAAGTAAAACCAACTAAAGAAGAAACTGCTGAAACAATAAAATTAGAAGTTGTAAGAGTAAGGCCAGACGGTAGTCTTGTTATTGCAGGAAAAGGATTGCCCAATTCAACAATAGAAGTAATTTCTAATTCAGAAGTAATTTCTGTTACAAAAAGTGATAAGGTTGGAGATTTTGTTGCTGTGCCACAAAAGCAATTAAATAGTGGAGAATATTTTTTATCTTTCAAGCAAACAACAGGAGACAATAAAGTAGTAATTGCAAATAAATCTGTTGCAATTAACGTTACTGGGAAAAAAGATGATCTACCAATTGTCGCTATTGTTGACGGTCAAGGTAAATTAGGTGCCAAAGTCATTCAAGCTCCTGGTCTAGGTAAAAAGGAAGAGATTAATAAAGATGACAAGAAATCTGCTAAGATTTTAGCAAAAGATCCTCAAATTAAAATTTTAGCTATCACACATGACTCAAAATCAGGTCAACTTATTTTGTCAGGAATAGCTTATAATGGTGTTCAAGTAAATGCTGGCTTTACAGGTAAAGAAACTTCCTCAACTAAAATTATTAATGATGAATGGACCTTATCTATTCCTGGTAAACTAATTGCGGGGAAACAAAAAGTTTTTGCTGTTTTATTAGGTAAAAATGGTAAAGTTTTAAGTGAAAACTCTCTTGTAATAAATGGTAAAAGTATTGAAAATGCAAATGGCAAAACATTAATCATTGTCCAAAAAGGTGATGCTCTTTGGAACATAGCTTATCAAAGGTTAGGACTAGGAAATCGGTATATTGATATTGTTGAACTAAATAAAGATAAAATTAAAAATCCAGATTTAATTTACCCTAAACAGCTTTTCATAATACCAAATAAAAATTAATTAAAATTATTTTAATGATTGACGCAAAATTAAATAAAATTTTAAAGCCTGTTTTAGGTGTATTTGTAAAAAAACTATCAAAATTTAATATCAATCCTAACACAATATCTTTTATTGGTTTCTTATTTGGGCTTTGTTGTTTTTACTCTATTGCAAACGCAATGTTTATTTATGCTTTTACTTTTTTATGTCTAAACAGACTTTGTGACGGATTAGATGGAGCAATGGCAAGATTTGTTGGAGCAACAGACCTTGGTGCATTTTATGATATTGTACTAGATTTTTTGTTTTATTCATTATTTCCAATATCTTTCATATTACTAGATTTAGATAACGCTTATTCAATAAGTTTCCTGTTATTGAGTTTTGTTGCAACTCAAACAAGTTTTCTTGCCTCAGCATGGATTATTGAAAAAAATAAATTATCAATTACTGATGGTCAAAAAAAATCTTTTTTTTATGCTGGAGGAATTACAGAAGGTTTTGAGACAATTATATGTTTTATAATGATGATTTTTCTAAATGAGTTTGTAAACTATATAGCATATATTTTTGGTATATTATGTTGGATTACTTTTGTAATGAGAGTTTTATTCATAAGAAAATTACTTAAACCATAAAATACAAATTTATTTTTTTATTAAAATAGAATAAATATAATTAACAAATATAAAACTATTGAAAAAATTATGGCTTTAATTACATGACTTTAAATAAAAAACACTTAACAGATGAACAATATAGGATTACCCAACAACATGATACAGAGCCAGCTTATTCTGGAATTTATTGGGACAAAAAAGATCCTGGTGTTTATAATTGTATTTGTTGTGATACACCTCTTTTTTCTAGTGAAACTAAATATGATTCAGGTTCTGGTTGGCCCTCTTTTTATGAACCAGTTTCAGATAAAGTAATTGGTGAATCAGTTGATAATTCTTTTTTTATGCAAAGAACAGAAGTTCATTGTGCAGAATGCAATGCTCATTTAGGTCATGTTTTCCCTGATGGCCCAAAACCCACAGGATTAAGATATTGTATTAATTCTGCTTCTCTAAACTTTATAAAAAGTAGATGATAATTAACTTATGTTAGGTTCCACAAAAATTTATGGATGTCTTGCCGATCCAATTGATCATGTTAAAGCTCCAACTATTTTTACCTCTATTTTTAAAGCAAAAAATATTGATGCGGTTATGGTTCCTATTCATATAAATAAAGATAATTTACGAAATGTAATAACTTCTCTAAAAAAAATCAAAAATTTTAAAGGAATGACTGTTACTATTCCTCATAAAACATCTATTGCTAATTTATGTGACCATCTTGAACAAGACGCTGAATTTACTCAATCTGTAAATTGGATTAAATTTGATAAAGATAGAAAAATGATTGGTAATAATTTTGATGGTCAAGGTTTTATTGCTGGATTTTTGGGGCAAAATTTTATAATAAAAAACAAAAATGTTTGTATTTTTGGTGCTGGTGGTGCTGCAGTTTCTATAGCTTGTTCTTTAGCAAAGCAAAAAATTAAATCTTTACAAATAATTAATCGTAATTTTGATAAAGCAAATGAATTGATAAAGAAAATAAAAGTTATTGATAAGAATTTATTCGTACAAGCAAATGAATATAATAATAATTACTTATTAAACCATTATGATATTATTATTAACGCTACTAGTTTAGGATTACATAAAGATGACAAACTTCCTTTTGATGTAAGTAAAACTTCATCCAATTCAGTCATTGCAGACATTATAATGCAACCTTTAGAAACTGAACTATTAAAAATAGCAAAAAATTTAGGTCGACCTGTTCATTATGGAAAATATATGATAGAAAGTCAGATTGATTTAGCAGGTAATTTTTTAGATCTGTGGTAGTAAAGGAAACATAATGGAAAATAATTTTGTTTGGGATGAAGATAAATTAAATAAATTAAGAAAACTCTGGGATGATGGTTTGCCAATAACAAAAATTGGAAACGAAATTGGTGTGTCCAGAAATGCAATTGCAGGAAAAGCTCATAGAATGGGTTTACCAAAAAGAAATTCACCGATTTCTAAGTCAGGAGATCCTAGAAAAAATCAGCAATCTAATAATTCAGAAAATAGCAAGGTTTTACCTTTAAAAATCATGTTAAGGGATGTTGAATGGTCGAGAAATAGATGTTGTTGGCCTATTGGTGACCCCAAATTACCTGGTTTTTCTTTTTGTGGTACTTCAATAATTCCTGGTAGACCTTACTGTGAAGAACATTCCATTCTTGCATATACTAATACGAGAGAAAGTTAATATAATGTATTATGAAACATGTAATTAAAAAAAGATTTGATTATAAGCCTTTATATTGGCTGGCAAAAAATACATTTTTAGATTTTTTAATTTTTGATAAATATACCATCGTCAAATCTCAAATAATATTCCAAAAAAATAACACTCAGAACATAATTCATTATAATTTAAAAAGTCATCTAGAATTAAATGGAGTTGACTTATTTACAAAAAAATTTGAACTAATTCTTGATGATAATCATCCTATAAATGTTGAAACTGATAGTTTAAAAAAACAAAATGAAGCTATCATAATACCAGTGCCTTCAAATACAACTTTTGTAAAAATAATTACTGAAGTAAAAATATATCCTTCAACAAACAATTCTTTGGAAGGCTTATATCAAAGCAATAATATGTTATGTACTCAATGTGAAGCAGAAGGTTTCAGAAAAATCACTTGGTTTCCAGATCGACCTGATTGTTTGAGTTTATTTACAGTTAGAATAGAAGTAACGGATAAATATAAAACCATACTTAGTAATGGTAATTTAATTGAAGAAGGTATTATTAAAAACAAAAATGGAAAATCTAATAGACTGTTCAAAGTCTGGCACGATCCATTTCCTAAGCCTTCTTATTTATTTGCACTAGTCGTAGGTAATCTAGAATCTAATTCTTCTAAATATTTAACATCATCAAATAAAGAAATTAAAATTAATATTTTTACTGAAATAGGAAATAAAAATTTTACTAATTACGCTATGAATAGTTTAAAAAAAGCGATGAGATGGGATGAAGAAAAATATGGATTAGAATACGATTTAGATACTTTTATGATAGTGGCTGTTAGTCATTTCAACATGGGAGCTATGGAAAACAAAGGTTTAAATATATTTAATTCAAAGTTTGTTCTAGCTAACAAGAAAACTGCTACTGACAGAGATTTACAAAATATAGAAAGCATTGTTGCTCATGAGTATTTTCATAACTGGACTGGGAATAGAGTAACTTGTAGAGATTGGTTTCAATTAACTTTGAAAGAAGGCTTGACTGTTTTTAGAGATCAAGAATTCTCGGGTGATATGAACAACAGAGGTGTTAAAAGAATAGAAGATGTGTCTCTACTAAGGTCAATTCAGTTTACAGAAGATGCAGGATCAAATAGTCATCCTATAAGACCAGATGAATATAAGGAAATTAACAATTTTTATACTCCAACAATCTATGAAAAGGGAGCTGAGGTTATTAGGATGATTTATAATTATCTTGGTAATACTTTGTATAAAAAAGGAATGGATTTATATTTTAAAAGATATGATGGAAAGGCAGTTACGTGTGAGAATTTTATAAAAGCATTAGCTGATGGGAGTAAATTAGATTTAAGTATGTTTGAAAAATGGTATTCCCAATCTGGCACTCCTAATTTAAAAATCACTAGAAAAGAAAATGACTCAGGATTACAGCTTAATTTTTCTCAAAAGATTAATAATAAAATTAGTAACTTACCTATTCCAATAAAAATTGCTTTTTTAGATAAAAAAGGATCCCTCGTTAAATTTAGTCTCAACAACTCAAAATTAAGATACGAACACGTCTATTTACTATCTAAAAGCAAAGATAAAGTCTCAGTAATCTGCAGAGAAAAGGAAATTATTCCTTCAATATTGAGAGATTTTTCTGCTCCAGTACTTTTAAAAACAGATATAAAAATGAATGAGTATATTCATATACTTAAATTTGATAATGATTCATTTAATAAATGGGATGCTGCTCAAAATTTATACCTAAACTATTTTTTTAAAAAGTTTAATTTAAATATTTTAATAAAAACATTAAGAGAATTAATTTTAGAAAAAAAAATAAATTATTCATTAATGGCATTGCTTCTAGAATTACCACCCCGAGTTACATTTGAAAATTTATCAAAAGATGCAGATCCAATTTCAATTTTCAAAAGAAAAAGAGATTTTATGAAAAGAATTGGCTTAGGTTTACAAGAAGTTTTTGAGATTAATGCTTTAAAACTATTTAAAAGCAAAATAGAAGATGATAAATGCTTTGGAGAACGACTTTTATTAGAAAAAATATTAAAATATTTAATTCTAATTGAAAGTTCAATAGGGATTAAGATTGCAAAAAAAATAACATTTAGTAAAAATATGACACTTTCAATCATAGGATTAAAATCATTATGTTTGGCTAATAATCAGACGGCATTGAATTACTTAAATGATTTTTACAAAAAATGGAAAAATAATCACTTAGTTATTGAAAAATGGTTTGAAATGATGTCGACTTTAAATATCGAAACACATGGTTTAAATTTAATCAAAAATCTACTAAAACATAAAGATTTTGATTATAAAAATCCAAATAAACTTAGATCTGTTTTAAGTACTTTTCAAAGAGAAAATGTATTATTGTTTCATGCAAACGATTCTTCTGGTTATAAATTTGTCTCTGAGCAGGTTGCAATTATTGATAAAACTAATCCACAAGCTGCAGCTAGGCTAATTCTACCTTTGACAAGATTTAAAGATTACTCTTGTAAGAGAAAAAACAAAATTAAAGATGTTTTAAAAAGTATTAATAAACCATTTATCTCTAATGATTTATCTGAAATAATTGAAAAAGCGTTAATTTAGCTATTTTTTATTTAAAAATTCTGGGATTTTACCACTTTCTTTAAAACTTAAGTAATTTTCCTCAGGTAGGAGAAAATTTTTAGATCTATATTTGTTTTCTTTAATTTGATTAAAATTTTTATAAGATAAATTTTGTGAAGACAATATTTTATCAAAGGTTGTTTTATAAACTTTTTTCTTTATCAGTTTTTCAATCAAGATAATAGTTCTATTGTCATTATCATCAAAAAGTGTATATGCTTTACCTCTTTTCCCAGCTCTTCCTGTGCGACCTATACGATGTACGTAATCTTCTGGATTATTTGGAACGTCATAATTAAAGACATGACTTAATCCATCTATATCAATACCTCTTGCAGCTACATCAGAAGCAATAAGCATTTTAGCAGATTTTTCTTTGAACTTCTCAAGAGATTTAATTCTTAAATTTTGGTCCATATCTCCATGAAGGGATACAGTATTAAATTTATTTTTTTTTAAAAATCTACTAACCTTATCAATATCAGCTTTTTTATTACAAAATATCACAGCACTTTTTATTGGGTCAATATATAATAATTTTTTTAGATCAATCATTTTATTATTATTATTAGTTTTAATAAAAGTACTATCTATATTTTCTGATGTTGAAGAATATGGGTTTATAGTGATTTCCTTTGGATTAATTAACAAATCTTTGCCTATATTCCTTATTTCCTTTGAGAGAGTTGCAGAAAAGAATAAAGTTTGTCTTATTTTAGGTAGTAGTTTGTTAATTTTAATAATATCAGGAATGAAACCCATATCTAACATTCTATCTGCTTCATCTATAACAAGTAATTTCACATCTTTTACTATAACTTTACCTCTTTCTATATGGTCTAAAAGCCTTCCAGGTGTCGCAATGAGTACATCTACACCTTTTGACAATTTATTTTCTTGTTCTGTGAATGATGTTCCACCAATTAATAGTACCATTTGAAGATTTAAATATTGATTTATTTTACTAAATTCTTCAGACACTTGCATTGCTAATTCTCTAGTAGGAGCTAAAACAAGTGATCTTGGCATTCTAGATTTAGATTTTCCAGAACTTAGAATCTCAATCAAAGGCATAATAAACGATCCAGTTTTACCCGTGCCTGTTTGCGCACACCCTAATATATCTCTTCCTATTAAAATATTTGGTATAGCTTTTTTTTGAATCTCAGTTGGTTCTTTATATCCAATGTTATTTAAAGATAACAAAATTTCTTTGCATAAACCTAGATCTTCAAATTTCACAATTATAACCTCATTCAAATTTTATATTTTTGATAGCACTTAAAAAGCATATAGTTAATTGAACTCTTAAACTTGAATATCATATTCACTTACATCACTTGCATTTTCTTGAATATACTTAAATCTAAGTTCTGGTTTTTTGCCCATGAGTATATTAACTAAACTATCAACTTCTCTTCTCTTGTCAGCTTCATTAATATCTCTTTTAGGAATAGTAACTTTAAGTAATTTTCTTGTTTTTGGCGACATTGTTGTCACTTTTAATTGAGCTGGTGGCATTTCGCCTAATCCTTTAAAACGACTAATTAAGGCCTTACCATTAAATTTTTCATTTATGATTTTATTTTTAATTTCTTCGTTTTGAGCATAAAAGGATTGGTCATTAAAAGTAATTCTATACAAAGGTGGTTGAGCAATATACAAATGTCCTTTTTCAATAATTTCTGGATAATTGTTATAAAAAAAAGTTAACAGTAAAGCTGCAATATGAGCTCCGTCAACGTCTGCATCTGTCATAATTATTATTTTATTATATCTAAGGTTATCTACACTCATAGATTTACCTTGATTTAGTCCTATAGCTTGTTTTAAGTCACTAATTTCTTGATTTTGTGACATTTTTTCACTCGTTGCACTAGCTACATTTAATATCTTACCTTTTAAGGGTAAAACTGCCTGAGTTATTCTTTCTCTAGCTTGTTTTGCAGATCCACCTGCACTATCTCCTTCAACTATGAAAAGTTCAGACTCTTCAAAGCTATCACTTGAACAATCAGCTAATTTCCCAGGTAAACGAACTTTTTTGGAAATAGTTTTACGAGAAACTTCTTTTTCTTTCTTTTTTCTTTTTCTTTCTTCATAATTATTAATTGTTCTATTTAATAAATCCTCTCCAACTTCTTTAAAATTTGATAACCAAGTCTCAAATCTATCTCTGATCGCAGTCTCTACAATTTTAGAGGTAAACGTATTCACAAGTTTTTCTTTAGTCTGTCCTTGGAACTGAGGATCTTTAATAAAAACTGATAAGATTAATCCTGAAGATACCATTAAATCATCATATAAGATTTCATTAGCTTTCTTAAAACCTCTGAGTTCAGCAAAATTTCTTATACCTTTTGTCATTGCTGACCTCAGACCAGTCTCATGTGTTCCACCTAGTGGAGTATGTACAGTATTGCAAAAAGTTTCAGTAAAACCAGTTTCATGATCAGCAAACCAACTTACGACCCATTCAACTGTTTCATCATTAACATTAACGTTTCCATGAAATAAAGAAGAAGTAAAAAACGTTGTCGAAGTGGTTTTTTGTTTCATATAATCCAAAATTCCATTAATGTAACAAAATTTTTTAGAAGACGGTACAATACTATCTTTTTTTAAGAGTATTTTATCGCAATTCCAATTGATTTGAACTCCTTTAAAAAGGAAAGCTTTATTTTCCAACATATTAAAGATTTTAGTAGGATTAAAAATATTATTTTCACCAAATATTTTATGATCAGGTCTAAAAGTAATAGTTGTTCCATTATTTTTTTTTACCTTATTATTTTTTGTAAGAGGTGAGATCGGTAAACCGCGAGAAAATTCTTGCACATGTAAGTATCCATCACGTATAACCTCTACCTTCATAAATGAAGAAAGAGCATTAACGACTGAGGCGCCAACACCATGCAATCCTCCTGAAGTTGTATAATTTTTATTAGTAAATTTTCCACCAGAATGGAGAGTGGTCATTATAATTTCTAATGCTGACTTGTTCTTAAATTTAGGATGATTATCTACAGGTATTCCTCTACCATTATCTGAAATAGATATAGTATTATCATCAAGTAAATTTACGTTTATTGTAGTAGCATATTTGGCAACTACTTCATCCATAGAGTTATCAAGTATTTCAGTTGCAAGATGGTGCATGGCGTTATTGTCAGTGCCACCAATGTACATTCCTGGTCTGTGTCTAACTGGTTCCAATCCCTCTAAAACTTTAATTTCAGAAGCATTGTAGTTGTCCAAAAGATTTTTTTTCATAAAAGCTATATACTTTATCTGGTGTGTTAAAGATTAATAAAAACAATATTTAGCAATATTTATGTAATTTTCAAATAAAAAAACCCAACTAAAAGTTGGGTTTTAAAAGAAATACTAAATTATTTAACTTGAGTAGTACATTTTAAATTCAACTGGATGTGGAGCATGCTCAAACTCAATAACTTCTTCCATTTTTAAATCAATGTAAGCTTCGATTTGGTCTTCAGTAAATACTCCACCTTTTGTTAAAAAAGACATATCATTCTTCAGAGCATCCACAGCCTCTCTAAGTGAGCCACAGACTGTAGGAATATTTTGCAATTCACTCTCAGGCAATTCATATAGGTCTTTATCCATTGGGTCACCAGGATGTATTTTATTTTGAATACCATCTAGACCGGCCATTAGCATTGCAGAAAATGCCAAATAAGGGTTTGCCGTAGCATCAGGAAATCTGACCTCTACCCTTTTTCCATTAGGACTTCCAACAAAAGGTATTCTGCAAGACGCTGATCTATTTCTTGCTGAATAAGCCAACAATACAGGGGCTTCAAAACCAGGAATTAATCTTTTATAGGAATTGGTTGATGGATTAGTAAAACAATTAATAGCTTTTGCGTGTTTTATTATACCACCAATATAGTGTAAACAAGTTTCAGATAATCCAGAATATTCGCCACCTGCAAAAACTGGTTTTCCGTCTTTCCAAATTGATTGATGTGTATGCATTCCAGTACCATTATCACCTGCTACAGGCTTTGGCATGAAAGTAGCTGTTTGTCCAAAGGAATGAGCAACGTTGTGAACTGCATATTTATATAATTGAACATTATCTGCAGTATCTATCAAAGTTCCAAATTTTAATCCTAATTCATGTTGAGATGGGGCTACTTCGTGGTGATGTTTTTCCATTGGTACACCCATATCAACTAATGATAAAACCATTTCACTTCTCAAATCTTGTGCGGAATCAACTGGAGGAACAGGAAAATATCCTCCCTTAATACCTGGTCTGTGACCCATATTTCCTTCTTCAAAATCACTCCCGGAATTATAAGGACCTTCTGTCGAATTAATTTTGTAAAATGTTGAATTCATTTCGGATTGGTATTTAACATCGTCAAAAACAAAAAATTCAGGTTCAGGACCAAAATAAGCTGTATCGCCAACACCCAGACTTTCCATGTATTTTAGGGCCGATTTTGCAGTTGATCTTGGATCTCTTTCATAAGGATTACCTGAAATAGGATCTAATACGTCGCAAAAAATTGATAATGTAGGCTGAGAGAAAAAAGGATCGACTATTGATCTAGAACAATCAGGCATCAGTTTCATATCTGACTCATTAATAGCTTTCCAGCCGGCAATTGATGATCCATCAAACATAAATCCTTCAGCTAAAGATTCCTCATCGATAGTACTTACATGCTGTGATAAATGTTGCATTTTTCCTCTTGGGTCAGTAAATCGTAAATCTACAAACTGGATTTCTTTTTCTTTAATTGTATCCATAATTTTTTTTGCGTCTGACATATTATCTACTCCATTATTCATATGTTATATTGCTTCGCTGCCTTTTTCACCCGTTCTAATGCGGATAGCTTTTTCAATAGATGATACAAAGATTTTACCGTCGCCAATTCTACCCGTTTTGGCAGACTCTTCTATACATTCAATCGCAGAATCAACCAACTCATCGTCAACCACAATTTCGATTTTAACTTTTGGAAGAAAATCAACAACATATTCAGCGCCTCTGTAGAGTTCTGTATGACCTTTTTGTCTTCCGAACCCTTTTGCTTCGTAAACTGTCAAACCTTGAATACCAATAAGTGAAAGCGCGTTTTTGACTTCATCAAGTTTAAATGGCTTTATAATTGCTTCAATTTTTTTCATTTGAATCATCCTTTGCAAAATTGATATATATAAATATAAATTTAACAAAATAATTTTTATTCAATTATAACAATAAAAAAAAAATGATTAAAAATTAAGCAAATAATTTAATTAAAAAAATCTTTAATTCTTGAAATTGCTTCCTCAATTGCAGTATCTGAATTAGCACATGATAATCTGATATAACCTTCACCATATTCGCCAAAAGAAGTGCCTGAAACCGTGGCGACACCTAAATTATCCAATAAGATATTTTGAATTTCTGTAGAGCTTTTTCCTGTTCCAGTAATATTTGGAAAGCAATAAAAAGCGCCATTGGGTTTTTGACAAGAAAATCCCTTTATTTCATTTAATCCATTAAACATTAAATTGGCACGTCTTTTAAAATGATTATTCATTTCTGAAACACAATTTTGAGGCCCATTTAATGCTTCTAACGCAGCATATTGAGCGCTTGAATTAACACATGAGTGAATGTTTACAGCAAGTTTTTCTGCAATTTCATATAATTTATTTGGGAAAATTCCATAGCCTAAGCGCCAACCCGTCATAGCATATGTCTTAGACCATCCATTTAAAATAATTAGCCTATCTCTAATTTCAGGAAATTGTAACATTGATGTAAATTCATTTTCACCAAAACAGAATTGATCATAAATCTCATCACTCATCAAAACAACATCTGGGTGTTTTTCTAAACCTTTAATTAACTTTTCTAGTTCACTTTTAGGAACTAATCCACCTGTTGGGTTGGCTGGGCTATTAATAATTATTAAACTGGTATTAGTATTGATTTTATTGAGTATGTCTTCTGCTGAAAATGAAAAGCTTTTGTCTTCTCTTAATTCATATGGGATCGATTTTGCACCTGAGTAATTAATAGCTGATTCATAAATTGGGAATCCTGGATTAGGGTATAAAATCTCTTTATTTTTTTCACCCATTAACATTGCGGAAAAAAATATTATAACCTTACCGCCAGGAACAATAATAATATTATCAGGTGATACATTTTCATCATATCTTTTTTTTATATCATTTGAAACGGCTTCTCTTAGATTTGGAATACCTGTAGATTGTGTATAACCATGATGTCCATTCCTAAGAGCCTTTATACCAGCCTCAACAATATGCTCAGGGGTTTTAAAATCTGGCTGACCAATTCCTAAATTTATGATATTCTGCCCTCTAGAAGCTAGTTTGTTCGCTTTAGCTAATACTGTAAAAGCGGTCTCAGTTCCAAGATTAAAATTTCTAGATGCATAATCGTAATTACTTTTCATTTAATAAACCTTGATTAATTCGTATTTATTAAATATTTATACATACTTATATTTAAAATAAAGTTTTTATTAAATTATTTAATTTAAATATAAATGATTAGAATTTTTTATGGCGGGTGTAGCTCAGTTGGTTAGAGCGCGGGTTTGTGGTACCTGAGGTCGCCGGTTCGAAGCCGGTCACTCGCCCCATTTTAATTTTAATCATTCTAACTTGACCTTTGAGCTATCCTAAGTTAGCTATTTGATAGTTATAATGATATTTAAAAATGCGGGCGTGGCGGAACTGGTAGACGCGCAAGATTTAGGTTCTTGTATCGAAAGGTGTGGGGGTTCAAGTCCCTTCGCCCGCACCAACAAATAAAGTACTTTCAGTTTTAAGAGGTAAAATCAAAATGGCTGTAACGCAAACCTTATCAGAAGGATTAAAACGAGAATTTGAAGTAATAATAACAAAGAAAGAAATTGAAAAACTAGTTTATCAAAAGCTTGAGAATATCGCTAAAGAGGCCAATCTTCCAGGTTTTAGACCAGGTAAAGTGCCTGTTTCAGTTGTTAAAAACAGATTCGGAAAACAAGTTCTTGGTGAAGTCGTTAGAGAGTCAGTAGACACGGCCTCCAAAGATACGATGGAAAAAAATAAATTAACTCCATCTTCTCAACCTAAAATAGAAATAGTATCTTTTGAAGAAGGTAAGGACTTAAAAGCAAAGTTATTTGTTGAAATAATGCCTGATTTTGAAATTCCAGATTTATCATCATTAGATATAACTAAACCAGTTGTAAAAGTGGGTGAAAAAGATATTAATGAGGCGGTTGAAAAAATTGCTAAAGAAAATGTTGGCACAAAAGAAATAGCTAAAGATAGACCTGCGCAAAAAGGTGACACACTCGTTATTGATTTTATTGGTAAAATTGATGATCAACCATTTGACGGTGGAGAAGCAAAAGGCCATAATTTAAAGTTGGGTTCAAACACTTTTATACCTGGGTTTGAAGACGCATTAATTGGAGCTTTAAGAGGAAAAACTATAAATGTAAAAGTCACTTTCCCAAAAGATTATCAAGCTAAGAATTTAGCAGGTAAAGATGCCGTTTTTGAAACAAAAGTTAATGAAATTAAAGAAGATGTTGAAGTAAAAATAGATGATGATTTTGCAAAAACATTGGGTATGAATGATCTAGAAGCATTAAAAAAAGCTGTTTCAGAGCAAATTTCAAAACAGCATCAAGCACAAAGTCGAGATAAAGCAAAAAGACAAATATTAGATAAATTAGCTGATATAGTTTCTTTTGAATTACCAGAGACTTTAGAAAAAGAAGAATACGATAACATTTGTAAGGCTATGAACCCTAATTCAAAACCAGATTCAGATAAAACTAAAAAAACAAATCCAGATCCTGATAAAGGAATGTCAAAAGAAGAAAAATTAGACGCATCAGAAATTGCAAAGAGAAGAGTTAGGTTAGGATTGTTACTTTCTGAAATTGGAAGAAAAAACAATATTAAGGTGGAAGAGGAGGATACAAGAAATGCAATGATGAGAGAAATACAAAAATATCCAGGGCAAGAAAAGAAAATTATGGATTATTTCAAGAACAACCCTGAAGCTCAACAGCAACTTTCAGGTCCAATTTTTGAAGATAAAATTATAGATTTTATTTTAGAATTAGCAAACGTTAAGGAAAAAAAAGTGTCTGTTGAAGATCTCTATAAAGAAGATGAAATTGATTTGAAAAAAGAAGCTTCGAAAGCAAAAAAATCAAATAAAATTGTTGATAAAAATGAATCAAATAAACCAATCAAACGATTATCAAAAAAATCTTGATCTAGCCGTATATAGCATCATTTAAGGAGTTTAAATCATGATCGAAAAAATTTATAATCCAATTTCTTTATCCAATGAAACTGGAGCGTTAGTTCCTATGGTCGTAGAGCAAACCAGCCGAGGCGAAAGATCATATGATATTTATTCAAGGCTCTTAAAAGAAAGGATCATTTTTCTTGTAGGCCCTGTTGATGACAATTTAGCCTCATTAATCTGTGCTCAATTATTGTTCTTGGAAGCAGAGAATCCAAAAAAAGACATATCTATGTATATTAACTCACCAGGTGGTGTGGTTACGTCTGGTTTATCGATATACGATACCATGGAATATATTCGTCCTGATGTTTCAACAGTATGTATTGGTCAGGCAGCAAGCATGGGGTCCCTATTATTGACTGCTGGTGCAAAAAATAAAAGATATTGTTTACCTAACGCAAGAATAATGACCCATCAACCTTCAGGAGGATTTCAAGGTCAAGCAAGTGATATTGAAATTCATGCCAAAGAGATAATTAATTTAAGATCAAGGCTTAATGGAATTTATGTTAAACATTCTGGCAAGAAAATTGCAGAAATTGAAGCTTTAATGGATAGAGACACTTTTTTGTCTCCTGAAGATGCATTAAAGATTGGTTTAATAGATGAAGTCGTTGAAAAAAGACCTAATGTCAAATAAAGATAATACATATATTTTATTTATATTGATTTTTAAAATAAACTTATAGATTATCTATAAATAACATAAAATAAAAAGGTGTAGTCATGGATGAACAAAAGAACGAAGGAAAAAATAAAACAACCTTGTACTGTTCATTTTGTGGTAAAAGTCAACATGAAGTTAAAAAGCTAATTGCAGGCCCCACAGTGTTTATATGTGATGAATGTGTTGAACTTTGTATGGATATAATTAAAGAAGAGCATCAATCTTCAATTACAAAAAATAAAGAAGGTATTCCATCACCTGTAGAAATATGTAAAATATTGGACGATTATGTTATAGGTCAAAAAAAAGCAAAAAAAGTTCTTTCAGTCGCAGTCCATAATCATTACAAAAGATTAGCAAATACAACTGATGTAAATGATATTGAAATTTCCAAGTCAAATATTCTTTTAGTAGGACCAACTGGTTGTGGAAAAACTTTACTCGCTCAAACTTTAGCAAAAATATTAGATGTACCTTTTACAATGGCTGATGCAACAACATTAACTGAAGCTGGTTACGTTGGTGAAGATGTTGAGAATATTATACTAAAATTATTACAAGCCTCTGACTATAATGTTGAAAGAGCTCAAAAGGGTATTGTTTATATAGATGAAGTTGATAAGATTTCAAGAAAGTCTGAAAACCCGTCTATTACAAGAGATGTTAGTGGTGAAGGTGTACAGCAGGCTTTACTTAAAATTATGGAAGGCACTATTGCAGCCGTACCACCTCAAGGTGGAAGAAAACATCCTCAACAAGAATTTCTTCAAGTGGATACTACAAATATTCTTTTTATTTGTGGTGGGGCCTTTGCAGGTTTGGATAAATTAATTGCAAATAGAAATAAAGGCTCTTCTATTGGGTTTGGTGCTGAAATAATTAATTCACAAGATATATCATCATCCGAAATTCTTAAAGATGTAGAGCCAGGTGATTTAGTTAAATATGGGCTTATTCCTGAATTTGTAGGAAGATTGCCTGTCTTAGCATCATTAGAGGATCTTGACGAAGAAGCTTTAGTTACAATTTTAACAAAACCTAAAAATGCTCTTCTAAAACAGTATCAAAAACTATTTGAAATGGAAAATACTAATTTAGAATTTAGAGAAAATGCATTAAAAGCAATTGCTCAAAAAGCTATAAGTTTAAAGACAGGTGCAAGAGGTTTACGTTCTATAATTGAAAATATACTAATGGATACGATGTTTGAATTACCCTCTGAACCTGACATTAATGAAGTTGTTATTAACGAAGAAGTTGTCACAAAAGGCACTAAACCTATATTAGTTCATGAAAAAAAGACAAAAGAAATAAAAAGTTCTATTTAATATTTTTTAACTTGAACTTTAGAAAAAAATTATCATTTATTAAAAGTAATATAATTTCATAAAATTCTGAAGGATATTAACTTGACTAGTGAAACATACCCAATTTTACCTCTAAGAGATATTGTCATATTTCCTTATATGATTGCCCCATTATTTGTAGGAAGGCTTAAGTCAATTAATGCACTTGAAACTGTAATGGAAGAAAATAAAGAAATAGTTTTGCTTACCCAAAAAAAATCTTCAACTGAAGATCCTAATTCAAAAGACCTATTTAAAATGGGCACTTTAGGAACAATTCTACAAATGCTTAAATTGCCGGATGGGACGGTTAAGGTATTAGTTGAAGGTAAATTTAGGTGCGAAATTAAAGAGATAATTTCATCAGATGATTATTTAAGTGCAAAATTAAATGTTTTAAAAAAAGATGTTTCATTAGAAAATAATCATGATGATATTATTAATCATCTAAAAAAATCTTTTGAAAGATTTTCCAAACTTAATAATAAAATTAACTCTGATGTGTTATCAACAATATCAAATATTGAAAACTCAGACGTTTTATCTGATACAATTGTGAATCATTTAGTTTTTTCCATTGATGAGAAACAATCTTTTCTAGAAATGACTGATGCAGTTGAAAGAGTTAAAAAATTGACTTCAAAAATTGAGAAAGAGATTGAAATACTTAGCTCTGAAAGAAAAATTAGAAGTAACGTAAAAAAACAGATGGAAAAAACACAAAGGGAGTATTATTTAAACGAGCAATTAAAGGCTATACAAAAAGAACTCGGTACATCAGATGATGGCAAAAATGAATTCGATGAATTTGAAGATAGAATTAATAAAGCAAAACTTAGTAAAGAAGCCAAAGAAAAAGCTTTATCAGAATTAAAAAAACTAAGAAATATGAGTCCAATGAGTGCGGAGGCAACTGTTGTCAGGTCATATATTGATTGGTTAGTTTCTATTCCGTGGAAGAAAACTAATAAAGTTAAATCTGATATTGTTAATGCAAGAAAAATCTTAGATGATGATCATTATGGTTTGGAAAAAGTTAAGGATAGAATTATTGAATTTCTTGCTGTTCAAAAAAGAACAAATGAAGTTAAAGGTCCAATATTGTGTTTGGTTGGTCCACCAGGTGTGGGTAAAACTTCATTGGGAAAATCAATAGCACAAGCAACTGGTAGACAATACATAAGAATGGCTTTAGGAGGTGTTCGTGATGAGGCCGAAATTAGAGGCCATAGAAGAACTTATATAGGATCATTGCCAGGTAAAATTATACATGGTATGAAAAAATCATCATCTGTTAACCCACTGTTTTTGTTAGATGAAATAGACAAATTAGGTAATGACTACAGAGGAGATCCTTCTTCTGCATTATTAGAAGTTTTAGATCCAGAACAAAATAAAACGTTTCAGGATCATTACCTTGAAGTAGATTATGATTTGTCTAAAGTTTTCTTTGTAACTACTTCAAACACACTAAACATACCACAAGCTCTGTTAGATAGGATGGAAGTAATTAGGTTGTCTGGATACACAGAAGATGAAAAATTAGAAATCGCTAAAAGACATCTATTACAAAAACAAATGGATAACTGCAAACTTAAAAAATCAGAATTCTCAATCAATGAAGAAGCTCTAAAAATAATTATTCAATCATACACTAGAGAAGCAGGGGTTCGAAACTTAGAAAGACAATTAGCAAAATTAACTAGAAAGGTTGTAACCCTAATTGAAAAAAATGAAGCTAAATCAATTTCTGTGACTAAAAATAATTTACCTGATTTATTAGGTGTTCCTATTTATCAAAGGCTTGAGATAGAAAAAGAAGATTTAATTGGAATTACAACTGGATTAGCATGGACCGAGGTTGGGGGTGAGTTATTGTCAATTGAGGCTGTGAAAGTGAAAGGTAAAGGCAAGGTTACCGCAACTGGAAAACTAGGTGAAGTAATGAAAGAGTCAGTTCAAGCTGCTGAGTTTTTTATAAGATCAAAGGCGTTTTCTTTTGGTTTAGATCCTTTTGACATTGAAAAACTAGATGTTCACGTGCATGTTCCTGAAGGAGCAACACCTAAGGATGGTCCTTCTGCTGGTGTTGCAATGGTTACTAGTATAGTATCAGCTTTGACAGATATAAAAGTAAAAAAATCAGTGGGTATGACTGGTGAAATTACTTTAAGGGGAAGAGTTTTACCTATTGGTGGTTTGAAAGAAAAACTTTTAGCCGCTAAAAGAGGAGGGATTAAAACTGTTTTAATTCCGAAAGATAATGAAAAAGATCTTATTGAAATTCCTGACAATATCAAAAATAAGTTAGAAATTATACCTGTTAGCTCCATAGATGAAGTAATTTCAAATGCTTTAGTAGATACTCCACAAGAACTAAGCATATTAGAAGCTAGTAAAATATCAAATAACAAAGGTAATAATACAGAAAAAACTAGTTTTTCTCATTGATTTAACAATAATTAACTTTATTTTCTAGAGTTATAAGTTAAAATCGGTTAATTTATTATTAAATTAACTTATTACGGAGGTACGAATGAATAAGAATGAATTAGTTGCAAGTGTTGCTGACGCGTCAGGTCTTTCAAAAGTAGATGCTGCAAAAGCAGTTGACGGAGTTTTTGAGTCAATTACCAATGCTTTAAAATCTGGTGGAGATGTACGTATAGTTGGTTTTGGAACTTTTTCTGTTGCTAACCGTGCCGCTACAACAGGTAGAAATCCTAGAACAGGTGAAACTATCCAAATTAAAGCATCAAAACAACCCAAATTTAAGGCTGGAAGTCCTTTAAAGGCTGCTGTTAATTAAATTAAAATCACTTTTAGTAACAAGGCGTCTTTTAAAAGACGCCTTTTTTAAAACTAGCCATTTGTTTTACTGATATTTTTTTGTCATTAATTTTACCCTCGTAAAAACTTAATGGTAAAAGCTCATCACTAAATGTATCTAATAACTCTCTATTTTTAAGTAAGAATTTCGGGTTTTGGGGTGAACCATAACTTTCATTTCCTGATGAAAAGGTTTCGTAAAATAAAAAACCATCTTTTTTAAGTAAAGTTATTAATTTTGTTATTTTAGGTCTATATAAGTAATTAACTACTATGATCACATCATAATATTCTTTGACCAGTGGCCATTCTTCTTTTGTTTCGAGATCAAAACATACTGTATTAATGTTTTTAAAATTTTTATACCTATTTAACTTTTCTTGATCCTTATCAATAGCTGTTACAATAATATTTTTTTTTGATAGAGGAATACAATTTCTTCCATTCCCAGAAGCAAAATCTAAGAGATTTATTTTTTTCCTAATCTTTAAAGATTCTATCTGATTAAAAATCCATTTAGAGTACATTAAAATTATTCCTTATTCCTAAATTTTATTTATCAAATAATAAGTTAATTATTGTCTTTATTAAAAAAATTACGTATAAATTCCACGTTAAGGGCGGTTAGCTCAGTTGGTAGAGCATCTCGTTTACACCGAGAGGGTCGGCGGTTCGAGACCGTCACCGCCCACCAAAATTTACACAAAATTTTTACATAACTCTTTGATAGCCAACAAATAGTTTTTGTTGTCTAATCTTAATAATATGATTTTAGTTATTGGAGTAGATAAATGTCAATTTCAAAAATGCCCGTATGCATGATTACTGGTTTAGGTGAAGGTACAGGAGGGTATACTGCTAGACGGTTTGCAAAAGCTGGATATAGAGTTGCAATGTTAGCCAGAACTAAGGAAAGATTAATAAAATTTGAACAAGAATTGCCTGGTTCTAAAGGATATGTATGTGATGTATCTAATTTAAAACTTTTAGAGGATACTTGTAAAAAGATTAAAAATGAAATGTCTGCTCCTGAAGTTCTTATTCATAATGCAGTTAAAGGAAATTTTGAATATTTATTAAAAGGCAAACCAGAATGGTTAGAAAAGAACTTTAGAATTAATACAACCTCACTAATGTATTTATCTCACTTTTTGATACCAGACATGTTAAAAAATAAAAAAGGAGTTATAATTGTAACAGGCAATACAGCTGCACACAGGGGGGTAGCTATGACACCATATTTTGCACCCACCAAAGCTGCCCAAAGAATTCTTGCACAATCATTAGCACGTGATTTTGGACCTCAAGGTATTCATGTTGCATATATAACAATTGATGCATCAATAAATACTCCATGGACCAGAAGTAGAATAGAACACCAAAAAAGTAAAAATGATATTGAATTTGCTCAACCACAGGATATAGCTGAAGAAATTTTTAGAATTTCACAACAAAAACGTTCTGCTTGGTCATTTGATGTAGAGCTAAGACCTGATATAGAAAAATGGTAATTTAACCTACAAAAGCTTTTTCTAAAACAAATTCTCCTGGATGATTGTTTGCTCCTTCACGGAAGTTATTTTCTAACATGATTTTTTTAAGATCATTATTTAAGCCCATTGACCCACAAAACATAAATCTATCATCGGATGAAATTGATCTTATTTTTAAATCATTGAATAATTTGTTTGATGATATAAGCTCTGTAATTCTCCCATTGAAAATATAATCATCCCTTGTTGTTGAATGATAGCTTAATAATTTATTATCTATAAATTCTTTAATTAATTCGTCATTCTTACATTCTTGAATTGTACTTTGACTATAAGATAATTCAGCAATCATTCTACAAGTATGTGTGACGATTATACTTCCAAACCTTTCATAAGTTTCTGGCTCTCTAATAAGTGCTGCAAATGGAGCAAACCCTGTCCCTGAGGAAAGTAAAAATAATCTTTCCCCAGGTTTTAATGCATCTAAGACTAATGTACCTGTTGATTTAGGTATCATAATAATTTCATCACCAATTTTTATATTTTTCAATTTTGATGTTAAAGGTCCGTCTTTTACAATTATAGAATAAAACTCTAATTCTTCAGACCAACTTGGTGAACAAATTGAGTAAGCTCTTAATATTGGTTTATCATTACAATCAAGAAGGCCAATCATTACAAACTCACCTGATCTAAACTTGAAACTTTTTGGTCGAGTAATGCGAAAAGAAAATAAATTTTCAGTCCAATGTTTAACAAATGTAACTTTTTGATAATTTTTTGAATATTTTGACAATATTTTATCCTAGCTGAAAATTAATCACTATCTAATAATGATTTAGTCAAGTTGAGTAAAGCTAATTTATAATCAGGGTATTTGAATTTGTAACTTAACTCATTATCAATTATCTTACTTTTTACAGTTCTGTTTATGTCATAGAAAGATTTCAACATTTCAGAGACTTTTGTAGGATCATATTTTATAAGTTTTGGTTTTACTAAATTTAGTTCATCACTGACAAATTTTATTGCATCATAATTGCTTATTTTTTTTGGATCACTTATATTTAAAATCTTTTCTTGACAGTTTTGATTTATAAATTGAAGAGTCAATGATGACAAATCTTCTACATGTATTCTGTTTGAAATATAATTTTCTTTAAAATAAACTTCATTATTTCCATTAAGATATTTAATCATAGGGTGTCTGTTTGGACCGTAAATACCTGAAATTCTGAAAATTGAGGTTTGTGAATTTGCTTTAACCCATTCTTTTTCGCAACTGAGTCTTGTTATTCCTCTTTTATGTTTTGGTGATGGTTTTGAACTTTCATCCACTATTCCGCTTCCATATACTGATGTGGCAGAATAATAAATAATATTGTTCTCATTTAAAGAAATTGATTTTTTATATTTTTTTAAAACAGGATCAAAACCTTCTTCATTAAATGGCACAGTTGAAACAACATTCTCATTAATTAATTTTTTTGCAACATTATTATAATCAAAGAAATTTAGGTAATGTATATTTGTTTCAGGATTTGAAATATTTCTTGTAATAATTGAAACTTCATAACCATATCTAAGGGCATCTTTAGCTAAAAATTGAGCTGTGTAGCCATTTCCAATAATTGTTAATTTCATAATTAATTTTTTTTACTTGCTTTTTTTTTGTAATTTAACTTAATAATTAAATGTTTATGGTGCTATGAAGTTTTCTTCAAGCTTAAAATGGGAATTAGGTAATTTACATGAGTAATAAGCCTAAGCTGTGCCCGCAACTGTAGATGCTGAGTAATGGCTATGATGCCACTGGATTTTTCTGGGAAGGCTGCCTAAACAATGAAGCATAAGCCAGGAGACCTGCCATTGACGGTCGCTTTGTCAGCTTCCGGGAATAGTAGATGGCACGAATAATATTTATCGTCTAGCGACTAAATTATTTGAGCTTTAGCTCTCTAACTAGCTTTGCTGGAGGTAAACAATGGCATTCATAATTTTATTTATTTTTTCTACTATAATTAATATAAGCAATTCTCTTAGTGACGAAAACGAACCCATAAGGATTACTATTTATCCATCACGTATTTCAGAATCTGGAATTGGAAGTAATAAAATAATAATATCTAAAAAAGATATAGAAGAATCTGACGCTAAAAATATACCAGATCTTATTGCAAAACAAACTGGAATTCAGACGATCAGTCTTTATGGTGGAGTGGACAATACAAAAGCATCAATAGGAATAGGTGGATTTGGAGAACAAGCTTCAATGAATACTGCGATTTTCTTAGATGGAGTACGAATAAATAATATAAGCATGGCTGCAGTTAATTTTGGAAATATTCCACTAGAAAATATAGAAAAGATTGAAATAATTAAAGGTGGAGGCGCAAGTGTATTATATGGAGATGGAGCTGTAAGTGGCGCTATAAATATAATTACCAATAAAAATATTTTTAAAAAAAATTCGTATATCATAAACCAAGAATTCAAATCTTATAACGGTAGAAAAACTAAAATATATGGATATCAAAATTTTGATGATTTTAGCATTCAATTTAATAATAATTATACCAGAAGTGATCAATACAGAGATAATAACGATTACAAATTAGATTCAACATCCATTAATGTTTCTTCAAAGAATAATGAGGGTGTTTTCACTTTTATGAATTTAAAAAAATATGACGAAGATATAAGGTTACCAGGTGGTATTTCGAAAACTGATTATTTTTTAAATCCCAAACAAACTAAAGAAAGTTTTGCATTTACAAGAGATGAATTATCTTCCTTAGAAGTTGGCTATAATGGATTATATGTTAGGGAATTTAAAACAAGTGGATCAATAAGTTTATCTGAAAAAACTTCCACCAGCTACTTCGACTACAGTAGGTACTATAGTGGAAGTCATTCAAGTGATGCTTCAAATCAATATGATTACAATACAATACAAGGTTACAAAAATGGTCAATACAAAAGTACTTTATTTAATCTACCTACAAATTATAAAATGGGAATAGATTTTTATAATTCTTATTATTCAGACAAAGTTATTCTTGGGTCGTATTACAAAAGAACAGCTGATCAAATTACTATTGATCCATGGTTTATAAGCCAAATATCATTTCGGAATGATTTTGAGTTTGAAACAGGAATAAGACACCATTTTTATAAATTAGATGTTTATGATGAAACTACAAATAAACAAAAACTTTATAATAGATCCAAACAGAGTAATGCGTGGTCTCTAGGTGGTATTAAGAAAATAAATGAAAGTAACACTTTAAATTTTAAGCTTTCTAAAAGCTTTCGTTCTCCTAAAGTCGATGAAGTATTACATTATGGTGGTGTTATTTCTGATGTGAATCATCAAAATTCTAATATGTTAGAGATTGGACATAAATTTAGTCTTAAACAAATTAGAGTTAAAACTAATTTTTACAAATCAAAAATAGATAATATTATTTATTATGATTCAAGTGCTTTTGTTAATAAAAATTATGGTGAAACAACTCATAAAGGATTAGACATTGAAACTACTATTAAGCATAATAAATTATTATATAACTTAAATGTTTCTAACGTCACCTCACAATTTGATACGGGGTCAAATAAAGGTAAACAATTGCCAATGGTAGCAAATTGGAAAAGCAATGCCTCTGTTAAATATAACTATAACAATCAATTAAAATTTTTATTATCCAATGACTTCGTTGGTTCTAGATATAGAATTGGCGATGAAAGTAACAGTAACCAAAAATCAAAAAGTTATAATTTATTCAATGTAGGAATGAATTATAAATTGAATGATCTAGATATTTCACTTAAGGTAAATAATTTATTTAATAAGAAACATTATCATTACGAAACATCTGGTGGTGTTTATCCTCTTTCTGAAAGAAATATGTCATTTGGGGTTAAATATTTATTTTAAATTTTAATAGTGAGGAAAAATGATTAAAAATATTAAAATTTTTTTTGGTTTCTTTTTAACCATAATGTTTTTTAGATATATACCTCATTTGCCTAACTTTACCCCAGTATTAGCTATGACTTTTTATGGCACCCTTATATTTGGCAGATCTTCATTAACATATATCGTTTTAGCTTATGCTGTAAGTGACTTATTTATTGGTTTTCATAATCAATTAATTTGGACTTGGGGTAGTTTGTTTTTAATTGGTTTTATAGGGCCTTACTTTAAAACTTTGTTTGGAAGGTTCACTGGAGTTTTTTTCTCGTCAGTAATATTTTTTATGTTAACTAATTTAGGCGTTTTTCTAAGTGGTTATTATGGTTTTGGATTTGAGTCATTATTTTTGTGTTATACCCTCGCAATACCATTCTTTACTAACACATTATTAAGTACAATGATATTTACAATTTTGACTGAATTTCTGATATTTTCAAAATTTTTCAATTTTATTCCTCTAATTAAAAATAAAACAAATTAATTCTACTTATTAATTTTTCCTCTATTCTTTTCTTGACCAAAACTTTATCAACCTCTATCAAGTATAAATAACCTTTTAAGGGGGTGTAGCTCAGTTGGTTAGAGCGCCGGCCTGTCACGCCGGAGGTCGCGAGTTCGAGTCTCGTCACTCTCGCCATTATAATTAGTTTTAAATCAAAAATATTATAAGATTAGTTTTTAATATGATTTGTTCTTTATAAAATAATCCATTCTGTCTACTGTTTTAACATTAAACTTAACTTTTTTGTTATTTCTTATTATTTCAAGTTTTATATTAACTCCTATATCTCCTGAATTCCAAATTGACATATAAAAATTTTTTACACTATTTACATAAATTCCATTAACTGCATTTATTATATCATTCTTTCTTATGCCAGATTTATCTGAAGGTCCACCCGTACTTACTCTAGTAACAATAACTTTACCTGAAGAATCATTTGTAGAAATTCCTAAATATGGTTTCATACCTGATTTTGGTCGACCATATTTTAATAGGTCATTTAAAATTGGCTTCAGAAGGTTTATTGGAACAAACATATTTCCAGGTGTTAAAGTACCAGGGGAGGCTGCGTCAGCAACAAAAAGTGACCCAATACCTAATATTTCCCCTTTAGAATTAACAAGAGGTGCACCAGCCCAAGATTGATTCATAGGTAGTGTGTAAATTGGTTTTTCTAGGAAATATTCCCACCAACCTACAAAAGGTCTTCTTGAAACCATTTTAGCCATTGATCCAATTCCTTTATTAGGTGAGGGAAGAATTAACAAAACATCATCTAATTCTATTTTATTTGAATTTCCAATTTTTAGTGGAATTAATTTGGTTTTAATAATAGGTGAAACTATTCCAAATCCTGATGAGTGGTCGTATCCAGTTAATTTGCCAGGTATTTTTTTCCCATTAGGCAGTCCTATTTTTATGTCGCTTGCTTCAATAACGATATAACCGATTGTAAGAATATTATTTTGGTCAATTATGACGCCGCTCCCTTGACGAACTGTACCAAGACTTTTTGATGTTCTTGCTTCATCAGGAACTATTGAGTCAATACTTACTATTCCATTATAAAAATTTTTAATTTTATCATTTGTTATAGATGATTGATCTGCACATACAACTGAGGATACAAAAAATAATGATATGAAAATATATTTTTGGCTAATACGAAATATATACACCAAATTATACCCCCATTCAGTATGATGTAATATATAGTCAACGAGTAGTTAGTACAATTTAAAACATAAAATATATATTTTATAAATAAAGCAAGAATTTTTATATTTAATAAATTGCTTTTTAACTTGTTAATAATTAAAACTATTAATTTATAAATAATTTAAAACGATGGTAAATATGAAGCTTCAATTGCACCACATAAACTTGTCTACTGATAAAGTAAACGAAATGAATGATTTCTATTTAAATGTTATGAAACTTAAAACAGAAACTGAGGGATTACCTGTTTTAGAGAAGAAAAAGGGTTATTCAGGTGATGTTGCCTTTGTATCAGATGGTAAAATACAAACACATTTAGCACAAAAAGATTTGGATGTTTGTTTTAAAACTGGTCATACAATAAACCCACTTGAAAAAGGTCATATAGCCTACCGAACAGATGACTTAGAAGCTTTTAAAAAACATTTAAATGAATTAAATATTAATTTTTCAGATTGGGGTGAAACTGCAGTAGCAGGATGGAAACAAATATTTTTTCATGATCCAGACGGAAATATAATTGAAGTTCACGAAATAGAACAAACATAACTTTAAATCAAAATTTTAAAATCATCATCAGAATGGTAATTAAATTTGGAAAAACCCAATATTAATTTGTTGGCAGTAATAGTAGCTATACCGGTCATTGGGATGACAATTATAGCACCTGCCTTAACTATTATAAAAAATGACCTAAATATATCTTTTGAAAACACACAACTAATTTTAACACTATATTTTACTTTTCTAGCTTTTGGTCAGATATTATTTGGACCATTCTCTGATAAATATGGAAGAAAACCAATTTTACTTTTGGGAGCTTCTATCTATGCAATTTCTGCCTTTTTTGCATCCTTATCATCTAATATAGAAATTTTATTAATACTTAGATGTTTTCAAGGATTTGGCGCTGCAGCATGTTTATCTGTTGGACGAACTATTTTGAGTGATTGTTATGAAATTAAAGAGGCAGCAAAAGAAATGTCTAAAATGACAGCTATAATGGCAGTCATTCCAATTTCTTGTTTCATCTTTGGGGGGTTTCTTGCCGAGTTTTTAGGATGGAGAACTAATTTAATTGCTTTAGGTTCAATAAGCTTAATTTTGATAATTGCTATATCGTTGTTTTTAAATGAGACATTAATAAAAAAAGCTAAAAGTATAAGTTTTAAAAATATGTTTGTAGTTTATATAGGATTAATAAAAACTGTTTCTTTTAATTTTTTTACGATTACCACTGCAATGCAGACATCTATGTTCTTTGCAATGAATGGTTTTATGCCATATGAATTTGAAAGAAAAGGTGTTAACATGTCAGAGTTTGGAATATGGTTTTCATTTACATCTCTAGGATATATTTTTGGGAATATAATCAATAGCAAATTAAGTCCTAAAGTCGGTCTTGAAAGAATGTGTCTTTTAGGAACAGTTTGCTCTTTTTGTGCTGTATTAATATTTTTTACAAATAACAATTTGTTTCAAAATGGACCTCTTATTTTATCATTAATATGTATGTTATTTGGATGTTCGAATGGCTTTGCAGTAGCAAATAGCATGACTGGAGCAATTAATTCTTCAGAATTAAATAAAGGCGCAGCAAGTGGTTTGATGGGTGCATTTCAAGTGGGGTCCGGAGGACTGGCTGGTTTTTTAATTATATTTTTTGGAGGAGCTCAAAATTTTAATATATGTTTATACGCTTTATTTATTATGTCGGGTATTTCAATTATATCCTCTTATTGGATATTAAAAATAAAAAGAATTAGTATTATATAAATGTTTGAAGATCAAAATATAGAAATATTAGATTCTCATCATCATTTTTGGGATTTAGATAAAAATTATTATCCCTTTCTATGCGATAAAATTGATCCAGATTTTTTCTTAGGAAATTACGAAATGATCAGACAAAATTATCTTCCAGTTGATTATAAAAAGGACATAAAAAATCATAATGTTATTGGTATCATTCATTGTGAAGCAGAGTGGGATAGGAATGACCAGGTTGTTGAGACAAAATGGATAGAAAATTTAGCTAAAAAAAATAAATATCCAAATGCTATCATAGGTCATGCTTGGTTCCACACAAAAAACACAGAGACAATAATTGCTGAACAAGCAAGTTTTGATATGGTTAAGAGTATTCGCTCAAAACCAAATGTTAAATTTGTAAAAGATTCTGTCAGTTATTCTCACGATGGTTCTATGCAAGATGTAAATTGGAGAAATGGTTTAAAATTGTTAGAAAAATATAATTTAAATTATGATTTAAGGGTTCCAACATGGCATTTAGAAGAAGCAGTTCAAATTTTGCGACTAATACCAAATACTAAAGTTATTATTAACCATTGTGGTTTTCCCTGGGATAGATCTTTTGATGGAATGGAATTTTGGAGGAAACGGATAAAAGCATTATCCTTAGAGCCTAATACATTTATAAAATTATCTGAATTTGGTATCAAAGGTAAGGAGTGGAATTTCAACGAAAATGCAAGTATAATTTACGAATTGATAGATTTTTTTACTCCAAAAAGATGCATGTTTGCAAGTAATTTTCCTGTTAGTAAACTTAAAATAACATTTGATGAATTATTTAATAATTATAAAAAAATTGTAGAAAATTTCTCTAGAGATGAGAAGAAATATTTGTTTTCCGAAACTGCCATTGAAGCATATAATTTAGATAAATCATTGTTAAAGAAAAATTAATTACGTGCATATTATTCTATAATTTAAATTTTTTTTTAATTATGTTAATTAATCATTACAGTTCACGTGGAGTTATGATTGAGTATTCAATTTACTGATATTGTTAACAAATTGCCAGCTTCTGTTCCTTTTGTAGGTCCGGAAACCCAAGAAAGAAGTATTAATCAACTTTTTAAAGCACGTATTGGAGCGAATGAGAGCGTTTTTGGGCCTTCAGAAAAAGCAACTTCAGCTATGAAAAAACACATAAGTGAAGTCTGGATGTATGGTGATCCAGAAAACTTTGATTTGAAACATGCGCTTGCAAAAAAACATAAAGTAAATTTTGAAAATATTGTTATTGGTGAAGGAATTGACGGCTTACTAGGATATCTGGTTAGATTGATAATAGAAAAAGGGGATAATGTCGTTACTACTGATGGCGCGTATCCAACTTTTAATTATCATGTTGAGGGATTTGGAGGAAACCTTCATAAAGTACCTTTCTGTAATGATACAGAGGACTTACAGAATTTACTTGATAAAGTTAGAGAAACATCAGCAAAGATTTTATATGTATCAAATCCCAACAATCCAATGGGAACAATTAATAAACCATCAGATATTGAAAGATTAATAAAGTATCTTCCAGAAACTACATTGTTATGTTTGGATGAAGCTTATATTGATTTTGTTGATGAAAACTTTGTACCTAAGATTTCATTAGATACAAAAAATGTTATTAGAATGAGAACTTTTTCAAAAGCATATGGAATGGCCGGATTAAGGGTTGGGTACGCAATAGGAGAAAAAGACTTAATCTTGAATTTTGAAAAAATAAGAAATCATTTTGGTATGTCAAGAATTTCTCAAGTCGGCGCATTAGCTGCTCTAGAAGATTATGAGTTTATCAGTGATGTAATTAATAAAGTAAAATTATCGAGAAATAGAATTGCTGATATTGCAAACAAGAACAATTGCAAATTCATTCCGTCTTTTACAAATTTTGTAGCAATTGATTGTTTAAAAGATAGTAAATTTGCAAAAAAAGTATTGGAAAATTTAATTAATAACGGTGTTTTTGTAAGAATGCCATATTCATATCCTCAAAATAGGTGTATAAGAGTGACAGTAGGATTAGACAAAGATATTGATTTATTTGAAAAATATTTTCCAATAGCATTAAAGAATGCTAATTAAAACAATATTTCTCAAATCTTAAACTGAAATAATTAATTTAAATAAATTAGGGAGTTTTTATATGTCAACCAATTATCCAGATACCCATCTTTTTCTTAATGGAGAATGGAGAGAAGCAGTAGCAAAAGAGAGTCTTGAAATAATAAATCCAGCAACAGAAGAAGTTATTGGTAAAGTATCACACGCTAGAAAAGAAGATTTAGATATCGCACTAAATGCTGCTGAAAAAGCTTTTGACAGTTGGAAAAATGTTTCTGCTTATGAAAGATCAAAGATATTAAGAAAGGCTGCTGACATAGTCCGTAGTAAGGCGGATCACATTGCAACACTTATGACTATGGAGCAAGGTAAACCTGTTATTGAAGCCAAGATGGAAACAATGGGTGCAGCAGACTCAATTGATTGGTATGCAGAAGAGGGAAGAAGAGCATATGGAAGGATAATTCCTTCAAGAGCTCCAGAGGGTGTATACCAATTTGTTTTTAAAGAACCGGTTGGTGTAGTTGCTGCTTTTACTCCTTGGAATTTTCCTTTAAATCAAGTTGTTAAAAAAGTGGCTGCAGCCTTTGCCGCTGGTTGTACCGCGATTGTAAAAGGACCTGAAGAAACACCTGCAAGTGTAGCTGAATTGATTAAAGCTTTTGACGAAGCTGGAATGCCAAAAGGTTCAATAAATTTAGTATATGGAATACCTGCTGAAATTTCTGAATATTTAATCGCTCACCCTGTCGTAAGAAAAGTTACTTTTACTGGCTCTACAGCAGTTGGTAAATTGTTAGCATCCCAAGCAGGAACACACATGAAAAGAGTTACTATGGAACTTGGCGGGCATTCACCGGCTATTGTTTGTGAGGATGCGGATGTGAAAACAGCTGTAAAGATATTAAGTGCAAATAAGTTTAGAAATGCTGGGCAGGTTTGTATTTCTCCAACTAGATTTTTGGTGCATGACTCAGTTTATGATGAATTTGTTGATGGTTTTGTAAAACAAGCTGAATCCCTTAATGTTGGCAATGGTCTTGAAGAAGGTGTTAAAATGGGACCTTTAGCACATGATAGAAGACTAACCGCAATAGAGGGTTTTGTAGCAGATGCTGTTGAAAATGGAGCAAAAATATTAACTGGTGGTAAAAGAAAAGGGAATAAAGGTTACTTTTTTGAACCAACTGTTATGACAAATGTAAGTAAAGAATCTAGAATTATGAATGAGGAGCCATTCGGCCCATTAGCCCCTATAAATTCATTTAGTTCAATTGATGAAGTAGTAGAAGAATCTAACCGATTAAATTACGGTTTAGCAGCCTACGCTTATACTAATTCTGCAAAAACCGCTCAAGATCTGGGTCAAAAAATTGAGAGTGGCCAAGTATCAATCAATCATCATGGATTAGGGTTAGTAGACACACCATTTGGCGGTGTTAAAGATTCTGGATATGGATCAGAAGGTGGTCCAGAAGGCTTAGATGCCTACATGACTACAAAATTAGTCTCGCAAACTGGTTTATAAATTAACCAAAATGTAAAAAATTTAAGCAGTCTATTAATAGGCTGCTTTTTTTAAGATAAAATTTATATTTAAAAATAATTAAAACTAATCTAACATATATTATGTCGATAATCTTATAGGTGGTTAAAATATGGAATGGGTACCTGCACCAACACCAATTAATGAAAATAGAAGAGCTCAATCTGTTGAGAAAACTGGTATAATTGGTACAGATCAAATTTATTTATTTGATATTTACGTTGAAATTGCAAAAGATATTAGTGGCTATGATGCAGGAAGTTTTAGTTTATATGATTCTAAAAACCAATGTATGATTTCTGAAATTGGAAAGCCAGAACCAAGAGAAATACATCGTAAAGCTGATAAGGCTGCAAGTATTTGCTCATATGTTTTGCTAGAAAAAAATCCACTAATTGTGTTTGACTTAAAAAAACATGATATTTTTAAATATCACCCAGCTGTCGAGTCTGGTATGGTCCATAGCTATTGTGGATTTCCAGTAAGAAATAAAGATGGCTATGCTATGGGAACTTTTTGTATTTTTCATTTTGCGGGTATAAAAGAGTTATCATCTGAAAAACTTAATTTGATTGAAAAATTAGTCTCTAGACTAGCCCTCCAAATTGATACTCAAACCGAACAAAAAGAATTGACATCTCAAAAAATCTCAAAATCAATTGATGTTTTTCTTGAAAGTAATTCTGAATTTAAAATCACAGATTATAAAACTTTTATAGATATCTGCAGTGGTCTTACCTTGCCTAAAGAAAATGCAATCAATCTAATAAAAAATGGATTATGTGAACTCAAAAATGAGACTGTTCTTCTGTCTTCTGCAGGTAATGAATTGCAAGAAAAAATGAATATTTTTACAAAAGTCCATAATCAGATAAAGGTTGAAGGTAACGAAGCAAATACATTAATAGACAGTGCTCTTGATAAGTTGGGTGAACTGTAATGTTTGCGAAGGTTTATCAATATAAATTTGGGACCGTAGCGGAAGCCAAAGTTGCTGCTTCCTTCTGTGCGGATAACTTAGGTAAAAAAATTAGTAAATACAAATTCCAATCTTTAAATGTAATGATTGGAAAAGAAGGTGATTTATCAATATTTATTAAATTTGATACAATTGATAGACTAAAAAAATATGAATCAGAATCTGATGCATTTATAAAAGAATTAAAGCAAACATTTGTTTTCAAAGAAAATCAGTTTGCTGGCGTTTTTGTTTACAATTATGAAGCTGAAGCAACTTCTTCAGAAATAAAAATCACAAATCCAGCAGCTTAGTTTTCTATAATAATTTTTATATTAAAAATTACCCTTAAAACCATGTAGTTAAGTATTTAGTTTAATTTCTATTTTACACATATTTCTTAATAAGAAATTAATTTTAATAAAATTTGTTTATATGAAGAAATTTATAATTTAAAATATTTTAAATTATAAAGGTTAATATTTTGGAAAAATGGATTGCTGTTGACTGGGGAACAAGTACTTTTCGTGCTTATTTAGTCCAAAATAATAAAGTTTCTGACACTATAGAAACTAAGGATGGAATGAAATTTGTTAAAAGTCATCTTTTTGAACAAACTTTGCTCAGTTTGATAGATCGATGGTTAAATGATGATGAAATCACAGAAATTTTAGCTAGTGGTATGGTTGGGTCCAAACAAGGTTGGGAAGAGGCTCCATATCAACAAACCCCATGTAATCTCAAAAATTTAAACTACATAACACCAACCTTAAAAGATAATAGAATCTCACTTAAAATTTTTTCAGGTATATCTCAAACCCATCAGCCAGATGTTATGCGTGGTGAAGAAACTCAAATTGCTGGATTTTTGAATGAAACCCCAAATTTCAATGGTTCTATTTGTTTACCAGGAACACATAGTAAATGGGTAGAAATAAGAAACAATAATATTATAAAATTTAAAACTTTTATGACAGGTGAATTATTTGAAATAATTTCTAAAAATTCAGTATTAATACATAGTGTTGAAGCAGAAAAAATTGACAAGATGGAACTGCTCAAGTCAGTTGATAAAATTCTTCAAAAACCAGAATTATTTAGTAATGCGTTATTTCAGCTAAGAGCGGATGATCTAATTAACTCCAAAGGCCCTACAATTTATAAATCCAGATTATCTGGATATTTGTTAGCTATTGAATTACTAGGCAGTGTGGAGTTTTGGAAAAATAACAATATAGTTTTGATAGGCAATCCAGATTTGACAGAAATGTATCAATTCGTATTAAATAAAAAAGTTAAGTCTACCAAAAAATTCTTATCAAGTGATATGGTATTGAAGGGGCTGAAAAATTTAAAAAATTTCAATAAGTTTAAAACATGAATAAAAACAACATATTTGAATCTAGAAGACCTTTGATTGCTATATTAAGAGGTATAACACCTTTGGAGGCTGAAAGTGTTTCTGATATTCTAATTGAGGCAGGTATTAGTATAATAGAGGTACCCCTTAATTCACCTCAGCCTTTTGAAACAATAGAAAGAATGGTAAAATTCCACGGTGATAACGGTATTTTTGGGGCTGGAACAGTTTTAAGAGAGTATGATGTTTATAGAGTACAAGAAGTTGGAGGGAAAATAATAGTTTCTCCAAATTTGAATACGCTTGTTATTAAAAAAACAAAAGAATTAAATATGTATAGTATACCAGGAGTTTTTACTGCAACAGAGTGTTTTGATGCTTTGGACAGTGGAGCTGATGCGCTTAAATTTTTTCCAGCTTCTCTATTAAAGGAAGAAAATTTTAAAGCATTAAATGCAGTTTTGCCGGAAAATACTATTTCGATTGCCGTGGGTGGCATTGGTGAAAATACATTTCCAAGTTGGTTGAAAGTAAATATCAATGGTTTTGGCTTAGGATCAAGTCTATATAAACCTGGTATGTTGGTTGAAGAAATAAAGTTAAAAGCAGAAAATATCGTAAAATCTTATGATAACTGCGTCCGGAGTTAAATAAAGTTTTGTAATGTCAGAAGATAAATTCAATAACGATTTTAAAAGTGATACTCTAGCGGAAGATCAAATTTTACTTGAAAAAATTTTATCACCATTAGATTTAAGACGTGATTTATTAATTGAACATTTACATAAAATCCAAGACTACTTTGGTTTTTTATCGGAAAAAAATTTAGCTCTTTTAGCTAAAATTTTAAAATTAAGTAAAGTTGAGGTATATGAAGTAGCATCTTTTTATGCCCATTTTGACATAGTTAAAGAAGGAGATATTCCTCCTCCTAAAACAACCATAAGAGTATGTAATTCTTTATCTTGTCAAATTAATGGTTCTACAACATTAAAAAACAAAATAATTAAAATATTTCAAGATCAAGATATTAGAGTTCTAGATGCTCCTTGTATGGGACGCTGTGCCTTTGCTCCAGCATTAGAGATAGGTCATTTTCATGTTGAAAATGCAAACCTGGAAAAAGTTATTGAAGCAATTGAAAAAAAATGGAGAGATCCAATAATACCAAATTATCAATCTTTTTATGATTATATTAATAAAGGTGGATATCAGAAACTTAGAGAAATCAAAGATAGGAAAGATATTTGGTATGATAATATTATTAAGGCTGATTTAAGAGGCCTTGGAGGCGCAGGTTTTAGAACAGCAAAAAAATGGAAACTGGTTTCTAATGAAAAGGGACCTAGATATTTAGCAGTTAATGGTGATGAAGGAGAGCCTGGAACATTTAAAGATAAATATTATCTTGAAACAGAACCTCACATGTTTTTAGAAGGTATGTTGATGGCAGCAACTTCTATTAATGCTAAAAAATGTTTTATTTATATAAGAGATGAATATCCTGCAGTCTTAAAAATTTTAAAAGATGAAATTATAAAACTAGAAAATGAAAAGATTATTCCTTTAAATTATATTGATCTTAGAAGAGGTGCTGGAGCCTACATATGTGGCGAGGAAAGTGCTATGATTGAGAGTATTGAGGGTAAAAGGGGTTTGCCCAGACATAGGCCACCATACGTTGGTCAATCTGGTATTTTTGGGAAACCAACATTAGTTCATAACATCGAAACTCTTTACTGGGTAGCAAAAATAATGAGAGAAGGCCCCGAGATTTTTACAGACTTTAATAAAAATAATTGTATGGGACTCAGAAGTTACTCAGTTTCAGGGAGAGTGAAAAATCCAGGTTTATATTTACTTCCTTCAGGCTCTACTATTTTAGATATAATTGAAGTTTCTGGAGGTATGATTGAAGGTCATCAATTTAAAGCCTACCAACCTGGAGGGGCATCCTCTGGTCTTTTACCTGCAACTATAAATGATGTCCCATTAGATTTTGATACTCTTGATAAATATAACACATTTATTGGTTCTGCAGCTGTTGTTGTTTTGTCTGATAAAGACAAAATAAAGGATGTAGCTTTAAATATGATTGAATTTTTTAAATCTGAAAGCTGTGGTCAATGTACTCCTTGCAGGGTAGGATGTGAAAAAGCCGTTAATATAATGAAACAAAAAGATTGGGATATCTCTCTTCTTGAGGATTTGTGCGAAGTAATGGAGAGTTCATCAATTTGTGGGTTAGGTCAGGCAGCAACAAATCCTATAAAATCAAGTATTTCTTTCTTTAGTGAAGAGTTAAAAAATGAATAATCAAATTTCATTTTTCCTTAATAATAGAAAAGTTAAAGCTAATAATAATGAAACAATTTGGGATGTTTCTAGAAGAGAAGGAATAGAAATTCCTCATCTTTGCCACAGTGATAAAAATGGTTATAAACCAGACGGCAATTGCAGAGCTTGTGTTGTAGAAATACAGGGAGAAAAGACACTAACAGCCTCATGTATAAGACAACCAACACAGGGAATGAAAGTCCTTACTAACACTCCAAAAGTTGAAAATTCTCAAAACTTAATCTTAGAATTGCTTCTATCAGATCAACCTAAAAATAAATATAAAAATTTTCAGGGAAACCATTTTTGGAATATACTCAACAAGAAAAAAATTAATAAATCTAGATTTTTAAAAAAAAACAAAGACTATGTTCCAAATATAGATCAAAGTCACCCTGCAATGACTGTGTCCTTAGATGCATGCATACAATGTGGGTTATGCATTAGAGCGTGTAGAGATGTGCAGGTAAATGATGTGCTAGGAATGTCTGGAAGGGGAGCTGACAGCTATCCTGTTTTTGATATGGACAATCCAATAGGTGAGAGCAGTTGTGTTGGTTGTGGTGAATGCGTCCAAGCTTGTCCAACTGGTGCTCTTATTGAAACTTCTTTATTAGATAAAAATAATGATCAAACAATTTTCCCTGAAAAGAAAATAAAGAGTTTATGTCCTTTTTGTGGTGTCGGATGCCAGACATTAGTAAGTGTAAAGGATAATAAAATAGTAGCTGTTGATGGCCAAAATGGTCCTGCTAACGAAAACAGATTATGTGTAAAAGGACGTTTTGGGTTTGATTATATAAATAGTCCACTAAGATTAACCACCCCTTTAATTAGAATTAGCAAAAAATCAAAATCTTGGGATATATCAATTGATCACAAAGATATTTATAAATACTTTAGAAAAGCTTCTTGGGAAGAAGCATTAGATCTTGCATCTAGAAAATTTACTGAAATTTTAAAAAGTAATAAAAAAAACTCTTTAGCAGGTTTTGGATCAGCAAAAGGTTCAAATGAAGAAGCATATATATTCCAAAAATTGATAAGGACTGGCTTTAAGACCAACAATGTAGATCATTGTACAAGACTATGTCATGCATCATCTGTAGCTGCATTATTACAATCAGTTGGATCAGCAGCTGTGTCAGCACCATTTACAGCTGTGAAAGATAGCGAGTGTATAATTTTAATCGGAGCAAGACCTGAACAAAATCATCCTGTTGCAGCTTCATATTTTAAACAAGCAGTCAAAAATGGGACCAAATTAATTATTTTAGATCCAAGAAAGCAAAGCCTTTCAAGATATGCGACACATCATTTGCAATTTAATCCAGGGCAGGATTTAGCTTTGTTAAATGCTATGATTTTTACAATTATAAATGAGAATTTAACAAACAAAGAATATATAGAAACTCATACTGAAGGGTTCGAACAATTAGAACAAGAGATAAAAAAATTTAATCCTGTTTTAATGGAAAAATTATGTGGAATACGAAAAGAAATTATTAGAGAAGTTGCTAGAATATATGCAAAAGCAAAAACATCAATCATTTTTTGGGGAATGGGTGTTTCACAACATGTGCATGGAACTCAAAATGCTTTTTCATTAATAAATTTAGCGTTGATCACAGGACATTTAGGAAAACCAGGCACAGGTTTGCACCCTTTAAGAGGACAAAATAATGTACAAGGAGCTTCTGATGCAGGGCTAATACCTATGTCATATCCAGATTATAATTCTGTTAAAATAAAAACAAATAATGAAAAAATGCAGAAATTTTGGAATTCAAATTTAGATCTCAATGAAGGTAAAACAGTTGTTAAAGTTATGCCGCTTGCAAGCTCAACATTCCCCGAACCAAAGACAGACGCAACCGTGTTTGATGAATCAACATCAAATATACCCTCATTATCCACAGAAGTACTAGAAGACAAAGTTCCTGTAACCTGAACTTTACCAACATCTATATTCGTATAACCAGTATAGGTGTTGGTTCCAGACAATAGTAAAGTGCCGGCTCCTGTTTTAAAATATCCATAACTTCCAGTAATTGTACCTGGATAGGTTAAAATACTTGATGACCCATCTACTTCTATCGTGCTTGCCGAATTAAGAGTTATACCTTTCTTGTTCCCTAAAGTGAATGAAGTTGTAGCTTTTAGTGTGCCTCCATTTAAAATAATATTATCTGCATCTAACGAACCAGGGTTTGGGCCTAGATTATCACTTGATGAAATGCTTACTGTACCACTTGTAATCGTGGTAGTTCCTGAGTATGTATTACTACCAGAAAGAACAAGAGTTCCACTCCAGTCTTTAGTTAAATTATTAGATCCAGCAATTATTCCTCCATAAGTTACCTTATTCCCGGAATTAACTTTAATTGTTCCATGATTAGGACCAAGAGCAATTCCTCTATTTGAGTTAATTGAGTATTCACCATCTAAAGCTAACAACGAACCTCCATTAATTGTCAGATGACTTGGAGTAGCTGTCCCTGGCGCCGCTCCTAAACCACTGTCAGCATATATTCTTAAATCACCAGCATTAATTGTTGTGGTTCCAGTGTAAGTGTTTATCCCTGTAAGACGCAAAGTTCCAGAACCTGCCTTAACAAGATTGCCAGCACCACTAATTACACCAGAAATTTCATAAGTTCCTGAATCTCCTGTTGTTAGTGTAACACCACTAGAGAGTTCAACATTTCCTGCTCCACTCAATGAATTGATAGTGTCTGTAATATCAACATCATAGGTTGCTCCACTAGCCACACTCACATTAGTTGTGTCAGCTAATGTGCCATAAACGCTTAGGGTTCCGTTCGAAATAGTAGTATCTCCACTGTATGTATGATTTCCTAAAAACAACCATAATTTACCGACACCAGTTTTAGTTAAGTTCGATGATCCGGCAATCACCCCCATATATCGAATTCGTGTATTCTCATCTCCATCTGTCTTAATTGTTCCGCCACTTGCACCTAACGTTATACCTCTATTTGTTTCAAGGTTTACATTGGTGGTAGTTTGTAAAGTACCGCCATTTATTGTTAAATGATCTGATGTTGTTGATCCAGGTACTGCTCCTAACCCGCTATCTGCACGAATGCTTAAAGTACCGGCATTAATTGCAGTTGATCCAGCGTAAGTATTTACGCCATCTAAGGTAAGCGTACCTGCCTCAGTCTTAGAGAGATTTGCACCAGCACCACCAGTAATTACGCCTGAAAAGGTTAGATTTGTAGTTGATCCAACTACTTCAACAGTACTAGATGCAGATATTGTAACGCCTCGATTGCTGTCTAATGATGTTGTTCCTGTAGATTGTAACGTTCCACCATTCAAAATTATGCTATCGGCAACAACTGAGCCTGGAACGGCTCCTAAATTTCTATCGGTTGAGATGCTTAAAGTTCCAGCTTTTATTTCTACAGAACCAGTATTGGTATTAGTTCCAGATAATGTAAGTTTTCCAGTTCCTAGTTTAACTAATGATCCTGCACCGCTAATAATACCGGATATGATTTTATCGTTGGTATCTCCAGTTTGAAGTGTTTTAACGCTTGCAATATCAATATTTCCAGCTCCATGAAGAGATTGAATAGTGTCATCTTCATCAACATCGTATGTAGCACCAGAACTTACCACAACATCAGTCGTATCTGCTAAAGTACCAGTAATTTGCAAAGTACCAGCAGTAATGTTTGTATTACCAGAATAAGTGTTAGCACCACTTAGTAGGAATTTTCCTGTTCCGGATTTTGTCAATGCACCTGATCCAGATATAACTCCTGCGTAATCTAGGGTTACTCCGTCATCAACATTAAATGTACCATTGCCGTCTAGAGATATGCCTCTATTGGTATCAAGAGTAAAATCAGAGGTTGCTAACAGGGTTCCACCATCAAAAGTAATTGTATTAGAACCTGTTGTACTTCCCAATTGATTAACTGCGCTTGCGCTTAATGTTCCACCATCTATATTTAAATTTCCTGAAAAATTGTTTGCAGCACTAAGCAATAAAGTTCCAGCCCCATCCTTTGTCAGACTTCCAGAGCCCTGAATTTGTCCACCATAGTCAAGTTGTGTAGAAGAGTTAGTATTAATCGTTCCATTTCCACTTAAATTAATTCCACGATTAGAATTAAGTGTAAATCCTGCTGTGGTTTGAAGAGTTCCACCACCGAAAACAAGATGACTAGATTGAACAGACCCTGGAACAGCACCTAAATTATCATCAGAACTGATACTTAGTGTTCCACCATTAATTGTTTTTGTTCCTGTAATAGAATTAGTGCCTGATAATGTAAGAGTATAACTTCCAGCCTTAATAAAATTACCATCACCCGATAAATCACCTGAAAAAGTAGTGTTGTTACCACTTGATGCACTTGAGGTTATCGTTGTTCCAGAAGGAATATTAATAAAGCCAGAACCAGAAATAGCTCCAATCGTATCATCGCCAGCGTCAAAATCTAAAATAGTACCTAAAGCTAATGAAATATTTGTATTTCCAAGCAATCCTTTAGCAGTTAGTTCACCTCCTGAGATTGTCGTTGCCCCAGTGTAAGTATTATTATTCAATAAAGTAAAAGATCCTGAACCATTTTTTGTAAATCCTCCAGTACCAGAGATAATTCCACTAAAAGTTTCATTGGAACTATTATTTAATGTTAGAGTTCTGCCAGATGAAATTGATATACCACCGCTACCAGATAATCCGGCTATTTCTACACTACTATTTACGTTATAGGTTCCTCCAGATGAAACCAAAGTATTGTTAGATGGCACAGAATTTGTGCTACTAACTCTCAAAGTTCCAGCACCTACTTTAGTTGATCCAGTATAAGAGTTAGACCCACTTAAAATAACAGTTCCACTTCCAGTTTTATTTAAATTTCCTGATCCAGATATAGATCCTGAGTAAGTTGAGGTTCCACTTCCAGTAAAATTAACATCACCTGTGCTACTTAAATTAATATTCGGCTCAACAGTCGCGCCAGTAGACGTTGTAATACTACTTCCTGCGGCTAAATTTATTGTCCCAGATCCATAAACATTATTTGAATCAGGTTCTAAAATCAGGCCTCCAGTGCCAGATCTTGTTATATTTTGATTTATGTAAATATGTCTGTCAGCGTCTAAGGTTAAATCATTAGAACTACTTGAAGTGATTGAAGCATCAACAGTTATATCGCCACTTTGAAATCCTCCACCAGCAGTAGTTACAGTTACATTGCTCGATGAAAGTGCGGTTTCTAAAGTTCCAACGTTTATAACTGCATCATTATCAGAAGCTGAAAAAGACCCAGAGATATTTGTGTCACTTCCCGAGTTAATTGTAATATTATATGGGTCAATTAACCACTGACCATCTACACCATCGGTTGATTTTGTTGAGATAGTTATATCATCTATATCAAGAGTACGTCCTGAAGTTTCAATTCTGCCTCCATTTCCTTTTATTTTGCCGCCTTCTGCTTTCAAGGTCCCTTTTACTGTTGTTTTTGAATTTGAATTATGGATATTAGACCAAACAACTATTTCACCACCATCACCCATATCAAAAGCTGAAGCGTCAAGTATTGTACCTTCAGCAATTGTTGTTTTGGTTGCTTGGAAAACGTCTTTATTACCGTTCTGCCAGCTTCCACCAATCTCAATTAATCCACCAGACTTCTTTCCAACGGTTGAAATTTTTGAGTTCTCATCAATTTGTATATTTTCGGCTGTTACTCTTATAGAACCGCCTTGGTTTTGTTGAGAATTAGCTGCAATTACACCAGAATTTAATACCTTTCCATTGCTTGCAGAAAGGTATATTTTCCCGCCTTTTTTTGTAATACCGTCAGCTCTTAAAGATCCAGAGTTTTTTATGACTGCATTTTTAACTTCTTTAACCCCTCTAGCTGATAAAATTATCGTTCCATCATCGACTTTAAGTGCTTGTTTATTATCAATTAACGCATTTAATACACCTCTTTCAATTGAATATTGAATTAAACTATTTCCGTTTAAACTTAACTTAACTTTTTCACCGGAAATAAGGGCTACTGTCCCATTTTTAGTTTCAATTTCTCCTTTGTTTTCAACCTGTGGAGCAATAATTGCAATCGTGCCTCCTTCAAGAGCTTTTATGTCTCCTTGATTGTTAACAACCCCAGAAAATCCATTTTTTTCAAAGACATATTTATCGTCAATAAAATCCTTATCTTTTAAATTCAAAGTTGATGCGATGATAGATCCCACGTCAACTCTAGCCCCATCTTTGAATAAAACTCCGTTTGGATTAATAAGAATTATTTTGCCATTAGACTTTAAACTTCCGTAGATATGAGTTGGATCATTAGAATTAACCCTGTTTAGGGCTGTCGAAGTGATATTTGGTTGTTTGAACTCAACTTTATTTTCCTTTCCAATGTTAAATGATGACCAATTTGTGATTAATTTATCGCTATTTTGATTAATAGTTAGCTTATTACCATCTTTGTTAAAATTTGCAGATCCACTAACAACATTAGGGTTTTGAGGCAAATTGGTGTTTTTTTCTGCAAACCCTGATACTGGTACACACACTAATCCCCAAAATAAAACACCAGTGATTATTTTAGGAAATTTCCTCATTTTTTAAAATTTATATGAAAGCAACAACCACGCTCTTGAGTCATCGTCTCGGCCGTCACTATTCATCCCTGTATTTGATTTTCCATCGTTGCTTCCTAGTGTTTTGGAAAATACAAGACTTAAACTGAAATCCTGATTTGGATTAAAGTCAAACGCTACACCCCAACCAGATAAAGAGTATTTGTTTGGTGTAGTAAGAGTAATGTTTGATGGATCTTTGTATTGTTGAATACGCCCATAATCATAAAACAAGGTTGCTGAAACATCATTATTTAAAAATTTAGAGAGATTTGTTTGTAATTCTGCAGTTAACTTATAACCCTGATCTCCTGATGCTTCCCCAGATGGATAAGCCCTTACCCCAGTAATACCCCCGAGTGATAATTGCTCAGAACTATCAAGATTTTTATTTGAAAATTGAGCTAAAACGGAGGTTTTAAAATTTAAATTTTCGTTTATCCATTGCGAGTAATAAAAATTAATCAAAGTTTTATCAAATGATCCGTGCCTTTTTGGTCCTGAAGATGCTTGGTCATTATTGAAATCGACAGAAACCTTGGACAGATCCAGGTCTCCGAAACTTTTATCAATTGAAAAAAGGGAGAAGTCACCATTAAGAAAAATATCTCTTTTTTCAAATGTTAATCCTATATTGAAGTTTTCTATAACTTTATCATTAGTCACAGACCCTGAGGTTTCATTATAAATCTCTTTCCTTTCAAATTCTGTTTTTAGAAAAATTGAATCATTGGCGGTATGTTCAATTGGGTAAGAAAAACTAATACCGCTAGTTGATGCCTCTCCTAAAGATACAGGACTTGTTCGAAGCTCTTTTCCAATTTCAAATTCCAATTCACTGTAAGTTAGTTTACTTTTCAATCCAGAGTACAAAATTGGAAATTCATAAGAAATCTTAGAAAAATCATAATTTGTAGATGTATTAACTATTTTTTGGAATGATAGTTGATCCCCAAAATTAGATGGATTGTTCAAATCTACAGAAATATTTGTTCTTTGTTTACCTGTGTAACGATTACCATAATTATCAAATGATATAGATCCATTAATTAAATCGTCTTCAACTAAATTAACTACTATTTTTGAGGTGCCTTTTTCATCTCCAGCTTGAATAGTTGAAGTTGCGCTTAAACCAGGTAATTTATTTAAGTTTAATAATGCACGTTCTAAATTTTGTGAATTAAGCCCCCCACCCAAAGCATCATTCAAATAATCAGAAGCAATGTCATCATATAAACGAACATTATCTTTTTTAACAATGTATGGGTTATTTTTGTCTAGTTTACCCTCATTAATCTCAATTATAACAATTTGATCAGATATTTCTTGTTCAGGTAAAAATACTTGAGCTAAAAAATATCCATTTTCTAAATAAAGATTCTGAATTAAAGATGCTGCGTCTTTCAATTCTTCAAATGTATTTTCTCTATTGGTATAGTTTTTGAGGAAATTATTAAGATATTCGATATTAAATTTGTCTATATCACCTAAAAATTTGAATTGTTTTACAAAAATCCTATTTACATTAGAGCTTTCTTTCTTTTTCTTTTCTTTTTTTGGCTTCTTTTTAGGTTTTATTAGTGGATCTTTGTAATATTTATAGATTTCTTCTTCTTGTTTTAATAAACTTCCAGCATCAGGAGCTGCAATACTTTTGTTATTTACTAAAATAAATAAA